>NZ_CP029488.1:3000000-3287500 GCF_003177035.1 Salinisphaera sp. LB1
GCCTACCAGAATCGAAGAATCAGCCGTCGGCTCTCGCCGGCGGCTTTTTTGCTTTCAGCGGCCCGCTCGGGTCGGCCATGCACGCGGCTCTTCGTATCGGCCGCCACTGAGTAGGATATCGCGATGCCCGCCATCACGCTTCCCGACGGTACCGTCAAACAGTTCGATCAGGCTGTGACCGGCATGCAGGTCGCCGAGTCGATCGGCGCCGGCCTGGCCAGGGCCACGCTTGCCGCGCGCATCGATGGCGAACTGGCCGATGCCTCCGTGCCCATCGATCATGACGCGAAAGTCGAACTGGTCACGGCACGCGAGCCGGACGGGCTCGACATCATCCGCCACTCCTGTGCGCATCTGCTCGGCCAGGCGCTCAAGACGATGTATCCCGACGTGCAGATGGCCATCGGGCCGGTCATCGATGACGGTTTTTATTACGACATCAACATCGGCCGCGCGCTCACGCCCGACGATCTCGAGGCGATCGAGGCGCGCATGCACGAACTGGCCAAGCGCGATCACGAGGTAATCCGCGAAGTGGTCACGCGTGACAAGGCGTTGGCGACGTTCGTGGATCGCAACGAACCTTACAAGCAGGCGATCGTGCGCGAGATCCCGGAAGGCGAGACCATTGCGCTGTATCACCACGAAGACTACGTGGACATGTGCCGCGGTCCGCACGTGCCCAACTCGCGGCACTTGCGCCACTTCAAGCTGATGAGTGTCGCCGGCGCCTACTGGCGCGGCGACTCCGACAACGAGATGCTCACCCGCATCTACGGTACCGCCTGGGCCAGTGAGAAGGAGCTGAAAGCGCATCTGGCCTTCCTCGAGGAAGCCAGGAAGCGCGATCATCGGCTGATCGCCCGCAAGCAGGATCTGTTTCATATCCAGGAAGAAGCGCCGGGCATGATCTTCTGGCACGATCGCGGCTGGCAGATCTATCTACAGATCACCGACTACATCCGCGCGCGCCTGGATCGCGAGGGCTATAAAGAAGTCCATACCCCGTCGCTGATCGATCTGTCGTTGTGGGAGAAATCCGGCCACGCCGAGAAGTTTGCCGACGACATGTTCATCACCGGTTCGGAGGATCGCCAGTTCGCGGTCAAGCCGATGAATTGCCCGGCCCACGTGCAGATCTACAATCGCGGCCTGAAGAGCTATCGCGATCTGCCGCTGCGGTTGGCCGAGTTCGGCTCCTGTCATCGCAACGAGGCCTCGGGCACGCTGCACGGGTTGATGCGCGTGCGCGGTTTTACCCAGGACGATGCGCATATCTTCTGCACCGAGGCGCAGGTGGGCGAAGAGGTGTCCAGGTTCACGGACCTGCTCTACGAGGTCTATGCCGACTTCGGCTTCGACGAGGTGCTGATCAAGCTGTCGACGCGCCCGGACAAGCGTGTCGGCTCCGACGAGATCTGGGACAAGTCCGAGGCCGCGCTGCAGAAATGTCTGGAGGACAAGGGCCTGGATTTCGAGCTGCAGCCGGGCGAGGGCGCGTTCTACGGCCCCAAGATCGAGTTCTCGCTGCGCGACTGTCTCAATCGCGTCTGGCAACTCGGCACCATGCAGCTGGATTTCTCCATGCCCGAGCGCCTGGGCGCGGGATATGTCGACGAAAACGGCGATCGGCAGGTGCCGGTCATGCTGCACCGTGCGATACTAGGTTCTCTCGAGCGCTTCATTGGTATTCTCATCGAACACCATGCGGGCTCGATGCCGGTCTGGCTGTCGCCGACGCAAGCGGTTGTTCTCAACATTACCGATGCCCAGGCCGAATACGCATCGGCGCTGGCGCATACCCTGCGGGATGCCGGCATACGAGTCGATACGGACTTGAGAAATGAAAAGATCGGCTACAAGATCAGGGAGCACACAATGCAACGTGTGCCCTATTTGCTGGTAGTCGGCGATCGCGAGATGGCTGATGGCACGGTGGCCGTTCGCACCCGAAATGGTGAGGATCTCGGCGCCATGCTGGTGGCCGATTTCGTGGAACGGGCGACGACCCAGATCAAAAACCGAGAATGAACCCAACAAGCTGGTAGAATTCGCGCGGTGTTTTATATATAATCGCGCGCTTTACGCCCGTCGGACCGGTCGACCGGGTGTGACGCTGGCTTAGCAAGGAGGATGTCGACAATCGCTGCTGCCCAAAAAGATCGCAGAAACGAGGCGATCACTGCGCGGGAAGTTCGAGTCATCGATCCCGAAGGTGAACAGGTTGGCATTATGCCAATCGAGCAAGCGCTGGCGAAAGCCGGCGAATATGATCTCGACCTCGTCGAGGTGTCGCCGAATGCGAGCCCGCCGGTAACGCGGATCATGGATTACGGCAAGCACGTCTTCGAAAAGAAGAAGACGCAGCAAGCCGGCAAGTCGAAGCAGAAGCAAACGCAGCTCAAGGAAGTGAAGTTTCGCCCCGGCACCGACAAGGGCGACTACAACATCAAGCTGCGCAAGCTGAAAGAGTTTCTGGAAGACGGGGACAAGATCAAGATCACGCTGCGTTTCCGGGGTCGTGAAATGGCCCATCAGGAACTTGGCATGGAATTGATGGAGCACGTCCAGTCCGATCTTGAGGAATGGGCGACGGTTGAACAGCGGCCGGAAATGCAGGGCCGCTTGATGACCATGGTGATGTCCCCGATCAAGGGCGTGCCCCGAAACAGCAAGAAATAGCGGCGTAACCGCCTACAGTTCGAGTCGAGAAGAGAGTCGTATGCCTAAGATCAAGACTAATCGCGGCGCCGCCAAGCGCTTGAAGCGCACCGGCAGCGGCAAGCTCAAGCGCGCTCGCGCCTTCGGGAATCACATCCTGACCAAGAAGGCGCCCAAGCGTAAGCAGCGCCTGGCCAAGAGCGCCCTCGTCGACAAGGCGGACCAGCGCCCGATGGAGCGTCTGCTGCCCTATAAATAGGGCGTTGCCGGCACTCGGATATTCATAGCGCGCCGAATTCGGCGCGCTTTCCATTAGATTTACAACAGGAAGCGCGAAAATGGCACGAGTCAGTCGCGGCGTGACGGCCAAGGCCCGTCACAAAAAGATTCTCAAAAAGGCCAAGGGCTACTACGGCGCGCGCAGCCGCACGTTCCGGGTAGCGAACCAGGCGGTTATCAAGGCGGGCCAGTATGCCTACCGCGATCGTCGCAATCGCAAGCGCGATTTCCGCTCGCTGTGGATCACCCGAATCAGCGCCGCCGCCAAGGCCCAGGGCATGTCCTACAGCACGTTCATGAACGGCTTGAAGAAGGCCGGCATCGAGCTCGATCGCAAGATCCTGGCCGATCTCGCCGTGCGCGACAAGGCGACGTTTGCCGCCGTTCTGGCGCAGGCCAAGGCCGCCCAATAGCTGTGATCGCTGCGCGCCCGTCGCGCGCTGTTTGATGGATGGCGATTAAAGGGAAAGGCCGTGGCCTTTCCCTTTTGTTTTGTGGGCGTCAAAAAAACCGTAGTTCGGAGATGGCCGGGAGGGCCGAGCGCATGACGAGTGAACTCGAGCAGTTGCGCCAACGCGCGATGTCGGATATCACAGCGGCCGAGGATCTGCGCGCCCTTGATGCGCAGCGCGTGGCGCTGCTCGGCAAGAAAGGCGAGATCACCGCGCGCCTAAAGTCCCTGGGCGCGCTGCCCGCGGAACAACGCAAGTCGGCCGGCGCGGAGATCAACGCGCTCAAGCGCGAGCTCGCCGAGGCCATCGAACGTCGGCGCCACGCGCTCGAGGAGCGTCAGTTCGCCGAGCGCATGGCGCGCGAGTCGGTTGACGTGACGTTGCCCGGGCGCGGCGAGACGCCCGGAGCGATCCACCCGATCACGCTCACCCGCCGCCGCATCGAGGCATTGTTCGTCCAGCGCGGCTTCGAGGTGGTCGAAGGTCCCGAGATCGAGGACGACTATCACAATTTCGAAGCCCTCAACGTGCCCCCGGATCACCCGGCGCGCGCCATGCAGGACACGTTCTACCTCGACGCCGGTCGTCTGTTGCTGCGCACCCATACCTCGCCGGTTCAGATCCGCACCATGGAGCAGCGGCAACCGCCGATCCGTGTGATCGCGCCGGGGCGTGTCTATCGGCACGACTCCGATCGCACCCACAGCCCGATGTTCCATCAGGTGGAGGGCCTGTACGTCGCCGAGCACGTGAGCTTCGCGGAGTTGCGCGCGGAACTGCAATCGTTTCTTCAGGCGTTTTTCGATACGGAACTCACGCTGCGCTTCCGGCCGTCGTATTTCCCGTTCACCGAACCCTCGGCCGAGGTCGATATCGACGGCCTGGGACTCGGCACCGGGTCCGGCTGGATGGAAGTGCTGGGTTGCGGCATGGTCCACCCGAACGTGTTGCAAGCCGCCGGTGTGGACCCGTCGCGCTACACCGGCTACGCCTTCGGCATGGGGATTGAGCGGCTGGCCATGCTTCGTTATGGCGTGACCGATCTGCGCCAGTTCTACAACAACGATCTGCGCATGCTCGCGCAGTTCGCTTAAGGACGCGCTATGAGAATCAGCGAGCAATGGCTCCGTGAATGGGTGGCCGTGGACGCGAGCATCGAGGCGATCGCCGAACAGCTGACGATGGCAGGGATGGAAGTCGATGCCATCGAGCCGGCGGCGCCCGATCTCAGCGGTGTGGTGGTGGGCGAGGTGGTCAGCTGCCAGGCCCATCCCGATGCCGATAAACTGCGCGTCTGCGAGGTCGATACCGGTGCGGCGCGCCAGCAGATCGTCTGTGGCGCACCCAACGTCGCCGCCGGTGTCCGGGTTCCGGTGGCGACAGTCGGCGCGCGGCTGCCGGGCGGGATGAAGATCAAGGCGGCCGAGCTGCGCGGTGTCGCCTCCAACGGCATGCTGTGCAGCGTGGCCGAACTCGGGCTCGGTAGCGATACCGGTGGCCTGTGGCTATTGCCGTCGGATGCCCCGGTGGGTTGCGCGCTGGCCGACTATCTCGAAACCAACGATACGGTGGTCGAGATCGATCTCACGCCGAATCGCGGCGATTGCTTGAGCATGCGCGGCGTCGCGCGCGAAGTGGCGGTGGCCTTTGGCGCGGAACTAATGGATACGCCGGCGGACCCGCCCGCTGAGGTTAGCGCTGGCGCTGCTGACATCGTCATCGAGGCGACCGACCTGTGCGCGGCCTATGCCGGTCGCCGTATCGACGGCGTCGATGCGGTCGCGGCGGCGCCGGTCTGGATGCGCGAGCGCCTGCGCCGGGCCGGTATTCGCTCGATCAACCTGCCGGTCGATATCGGCAACTACGTCATGCTCGATATCGGCCAGCCGATGCATGCCTTCGACGCCGACAAGCTCGTGGGTGGCATTTGCGTCCGGCGCGCGCGTGCCGGGGAGTCGATCACCACCCTGGATGGCCAGGACGTCGAACTCCAGGCGGATACGCTCGTCATCGCCGACGACGAGGGCCCGGTCGCGATCGCCGGGATGATTGGCGGCCAACGCACGGCGGTCGACCCGAACACCTGTAATATCCTGTTCGAGGCGGCATGTTTCACCCCCGCGGCGGTCGCCGGCCAGGGGCGTCGCTACAAGATTCATACCGATTCACTGCACCGCTTTGAACGTGGCGTGGACCCGGCGCTGCATGCGCGCGCGCTGGACCGTGCCAGTGCCCTGATGGTGGCGTTCGGCGGTGGTCGCTGCGGCCCGGCGGCAATCGTCGAGGGTCGGCCGGTATGGCCCGGAGACCGGACCATCGAGTTGCGCGGCGAGCAGATGACGCGACTGCTCGGGCAGCCTATTCCCGGGGACTTCATCGCGGCGGCACTCGTCGGCCTGGGCGCACGCTGCGAGCCGGTCGGCGATCAGGCGTGGCGGGTCATGCCGCCGAGCTGGCGTTACGATCTGGCGATCGAAGCGGATCTGGTCGAGGAGGTCGCGCGCGTTTACGGTTATGATCGGTTAACCGCCGAGGCCGCCGGCGTCGTTCTGCCGCCCGCGCGGGTGGGCAATGCGCTGCTGGAAGCGACCTTGCCCGGCGAGGTGCTGCGCCAGCGCGGCTACCACGAGGCCATCACCTATAGTTTCGTCGACCCCGAGCTGCACGCCGAACTCACCGGCGATGCCGCGGCCCTGGCCCTGGACAATCCGATTTCAGAGCAGATGATCGTGATGCGGCGCACGCTCTGGGCCGGCCTGCTGGGCGCATGGGCGCACAACAGCCGCCGGCAGCAGTCACGGGTGCGCCTATACGAGCAGGGCCTGCGCTTCTGGCCCGCAGCCGGGGCTGAGAACGGGATGGCGCAGGTTGACACGATCGCGGGCCTGATCGCCGGCGCAGCACACCCGCCGCATTGGGACGAGACCGCGCGCGAAGTGGATTTCTTTGACGTGCGCGGCGATGTCGAGGCGCTGTTCGCGCGCGGCGGAAGTGCTCCCGTACTGCAGCCCGAGACGCACCCGGCGCTGCACCCCGGCCGATCGGCACGGATCTACGTGGGGGGGCAGCCCGTGGGTTGGATCGGGCAGCTGGCGCCCGGGTTCGCTCGCCGCTACAAGGGGCAGGCGTTGCCCTATCTGTTCGAAATCGATCGCAGCGCTTTGGAAGCCACCGAGGTCGTGCGTTATACCGCGCCATCCGATCAGCCGCGGGTGACTCGGGACCTGGCGCTGGTGGTGCCCGAAACGGTGGCCGTCGGGGACCTGATCGCCGCCGTTGACGCGTTGGACAATGACCTGATTCAGTCCGTCCAGGTATTTGATGTGTTCCGTGGCCACGATCTGGAAAGCGGCCTGAAAAGCGTGGCTTTGAGCTTGATTTTCCAAGATAAAACGAGCACGCTTAATGATGAGACGGTGGATCGAATCATAACTGACGTAACCGACGCTCTGCGCGCGCGTTGCGACGCCAGACTCAGGGGGGAATGACGTGGCGCTTACGAAAGCGGATCTAACCGAAAGGCTGTTCGAACAGCTCGGCTTCAACAAGCGAGAATCCAAGGAATTTGTCGATCTCTTCTTCGAAGAACTTCGAATCACCCTCGAAAACGGCGATTACGTCAAACTCTCCGGTTTCGGGAACTTCGAACTCCGCGACAAGAACGAGCGGCCAGGGCGAAACCCTAAAACCGGTGAAGAAATCCCAATCTCGGCACGGCGAGTCGTCAGCTTCAAGCCCGGACAGAAAATGCGAGCCCGGGTCGAGTCCCGAACCGACAACCGAGGCTGCGGCACTGCCGCCCATTCCCGACAAGCGCTACTTCTCGATCGGCGAGGCCAGCGATCTGTGTCGGGTGAAGTCGCACGTGTTGCGTTACTGGGAACAGGAATTCTCGCAGCTCAAACCCGTGAAGCGGCGAGGTAATCGTCGCTACTATCAGCAACGCGATATCCAGATTGCGCGCGATATCCGCCATCTGCTTTACGACCAGGGGTTCACCATTCAGGGGGCGCGCCACCAATTAGCCGGCAAGGGCCGGGCGCTCGCCTCATTGAACGACAGCGCGGTCGCGGCCGATTCGTTGGCCGCGGTGAGGCGGGAGCTCGAATCGATCGTGCAATTGCTGACGCCGTGATCCGCGTCTTGTCACTGGCGCAGAGTCTGCTATGATGCGCAGCTCGTCGGGGTATGGCGCAGTTTGGTAGCGCGTCTGCATGGGGTGCAGAAGGTCGTAGGTTCAAATCCTGCTACCCCGACCACTTTACCGTCAGAGCAATGCCTTGCATCGGCCTCCGAGCAGGGTTTTTTTGTGGCTGATGGGCGCGCGGCCGCGGACTTGGCGCGCTTGGCCGCGAATGCGGGTACGATTACGGGATCGGCATATGATCCAGATTGTCGGACGCTACGCACCATCGCCCACCGGGCCGTTGCATTTCGGCTCCCTGATCGCCGCGCTGGCCAGCTTCTGCCACGCCCGCAGCCAGGGTGGCCGCTGGCTCCTGCGTATCGACGATCTCGACGCGCCCCGCGTGGTGCCGGGCGCCGATCGCGCCATCATCGACACACTGGCGGCTTTCGGTCTGACGCACGATGGCCCGATTCTGTACCAGTCGCAACGCCACGCGGCCTACGCTGCCACTGTGGCACGCCTGCGTAACGCTTCGCTGGCCTTTGATTGCGCTTGCAGCCGCCGTGAAGCGCAGAGTGGGCCGGCGGGGCTCGAGGGTCCCATCTACCCGGGCACGTGCCGGGACGGGATTCCGGAAGGGCGATGTGCGCGTTCGGTCAGGTTACGCGCCGATGCCGGCGTCGTCGCCGTGGCCGATCGCATTCAGGGGCGCTATGCGCAGAATCTGGCGGCGGACATCGGCGATTTCGTGATACGCCGTGCCGATGGCGTAGCGGCGTATCAGCTGGCGACCGTTCTCGATGACGCCGAGCAGGGGATAACCGAGGTGATACGGGGCGCCGATCTATTGTCGTCCACGCCTCGTCAGATCTGGATCCATCGCTGTCTCGATCTTTGCCCCCCGGCCTATGGTCATATTCCGGTAATCGTGGACGCGGCCGGCGAGAAGCTGGGCAAGAGCACGGGCGCGCTAGCGCTGGATTCGGTTCGACCTCAGGAGCAGCTGGTCCAATGCCTCTCGCTGCTCGGGCAGGGGCCGCCTGCCGCGCTTGCGGCGCGCTCGGTGGGTGGCGTGATCGACTGGGCGGTCGACCACTGGGATGCGGATCGCGTGCCGCGGCGAAGAACATGCCGTCGAGCGAACGCTGCCACCGCAGCCGGGAACTGACGGCGTTGCCGCTTGCGCGACCTTTCGCACAGGCGCATGTGCGCCATGCGCTGTATCCGGCTGATATGGAACGTGGCTGGGCCGGGCCCGGCATGCACAGACCGGCGAGATCCATCGCGCGCTAACGACATCGACAGTGCCTACCAGCGACGCTTGCCCCATTGCTCCGGATTGGCCCAGTAGCGCGAATTCAGCCAGTCCGGGGTGATCTTGTAATCGAAGATGTCGTAGCGGTACAGCCAGTAGGCGGATTCGATCGCTCGTTGCGAGGGGAGGCGGCGAAACCCCAGGCCGAGAAAGTCGCTGGTTGACCAGGCATTGTCTCGGCCGCTCTCTGCCTTGGGGAAGGCGGCGATGATCGCGCCTGCGGCATAGTTGCGCAGCCGTCCGAGCAATTCCCGGGTGGCTTGTCGCGAGAGTACCGTCGGCGCATCGAGCACGACGGCCAGGTCGGCACGTTCCGTCGGCATCGACAGGGGTCGGTGGGCATCGAAATCCGGATCCAGAACGAGGCGGCTCACGCCCAACTCATCCCAGTCGACAAATGAGGCGGTCGGGGCAATCTGAACGCAGCGCGTTGTGTCGTAGCGTTCGATCTCGTCGCGCAGACAGCGGCGTACATCATCGGGAACAGTCATGGGTCTCCCAGTCTAATACGTCGAGCGGTTGCCGCGGCAAGGGCGGGCCGGCCATACCCGCGAGTCGTGGATCGCCGACATAAAAAAAGCCCGGCCTGAAAAGGCCGGGCTTTCCCGCATCAAGCGGTGATCGACGGGTATTGACCCTTCGATTACATGCCGCTGTTACCGCTCGTGCTGTTGTCGTCACCCTGGTTGGTGACGTGCAGCTCGACGCGACGGTTCTGGGCACGGCCGGCCGCGGTCTTGTTGGTGGCGACCGGGTTGGACTCGCCGTGACCCTTGGTGCCGGTGATGCGGCTGGCGCTGATGCCGTGATTGGTCAGGTAGCTCTTGACCGAGTCCACACGACGCTGCGACAGGCCCAGATTGTACTTCTGGGTACCGATGCTGTCGGTGTAGCCGTCGATACGGAAATCAACGTCCGGGCTGGCTTTCAGTGCGTCGACCACGTTGTTCAGGCGATTTTCCGCCTGCGAGGTCAGCTTGGCCGAATCGAAGTTGAAGGTGACGCCCTTGAGGACGATCGGGGCCTTCTTCTCGATCGGGCAGCCCCGGGCGTCGACCTCGGTGCCGCGCGGCGTACCCGGGCACTGGTCGTTGGCGTCGATCACGCCGTCGCCGTCGCTATCCTTCGGACCGGTCGGGGCCGGAGCCGCAGCCGGCTGTGGCGCCTGCGGGGGCGCACCCAGCGGGATCTGCAGACCCAGGGAGACGATGTTGTCGTTATAACGCGCGTCCTCGTAACCCGCGCCGAGCACGTCCGACGAGCTGACGGTGGTGTAACGATAGCGGTATTCGGCGCGGACCTTCAGACCGTAATCGTTGAGGGTGTACATGTAGCCGACACCGGCGTCCAGGTACTGCGCGTCCGCATTACTGCCGACGTTGTTGCCGTTGATCGAGCCGTAGCCCGGGTTCTGCTTGCCCCAGGCGGCACCCAGGATGCCGTACACCGGCAGCGTGTCACGAGCCGGGAAGAACAATGCGTCCAGACCGAAGCCATACAGGTCGGCATTACCCGCGTCCTGGCCGTTGAGCTTCTGGCCCGGATTGAAATAAAAGCCATACAGCTCAAGGTTCAACCAGCTGTTGATGGGCTTACCGACGGCGAGCGAGGTACCGACGCTATCGTCGTTGCTTACATGCAGACGACCGAAGCTGTCGGAGGAATTGCCGATCGTGTCATTATTGAAGAATCCGTAGGACACCATGGGCGCGACATAGAAGCGCTTGTCCTGCGGCTTGCCATTATCCTGTGCGAAAGCGCCGGCCGAGACAGCGAGCCCCAGCGCGCCGGCAACGCATGCGGTAAGCGGTTGCTTGAATTGCATAGTTCAAAACTCCCTTGAACGGGTTTAGGTTTGTTGTGCGGTCCCATTCACCGAGTGGTAAACGCAAGTTTCCTAGCCGGTGACGTGCATTGTCAGTATGCGACCTTTTGGTGACTTTGGCAATCCAGCGCCCGGGTTGTGAAAAAAAAATTAACCTGCAATCATTCGCCGCTTTGCCGACGCCGCCGAGCTTGAATTATATGGATGTCAACGCTGTTCGAACCCGCATGGTCTCGTTGCGCGAGCGCTTGGGCGACCTCCGGGGGTATCTTTGACTATGCTGAGAAAAAGGACCGTCTGAGCGAGCTCGACGCAGAACTGGCGGAAGGTCAGATCTGGGTCGAGGCGCCCGACAAGGCGCAGGCCTACGGGCAGGAAAAGGCGCGGCTGCAGGATATCGTCGGGCCGATCGACGCCGCGACGGCAACACTCGCCGAAAGTGACGAGTTGCTCGAGCTCGCCGAAGCCGAGAGCGACGCCGAGGTGGTCGATCAGATCGACGCCGAACTGGACGGCGTCGAACGCCACCTCAAGGCGCTGGAGTTTCAGCGCATGTTCTCGGGCGAGGCGGATGCGAGCAACGCGTTTGTCGATATCCAGTCCGGCTCGGGCGGCACGGAGGCCCAGGACTGGGCGGAGATGCTGCTGCGCATGTATCTGCGATGGTGCGAACATCGCGGTTTTCAGACCGAAGTGACCGAGTTGTCGGCCGGCGATGTCGCCGGAATCAAGAGTGCGACGGTCACCGTGACCGGGCCCTATGCCTACGGCTGGTTGCGGACGGAAACAGGGGTTCACCGGCTGGTACGAAAATCGCCGTTCGACTCGGGGGCGCGCCGGCATACCTCGTTTGCGGCGGTTTTTGTCGCGCCGGAAATCGACGACGACATCGAGATCGAAATCGACCCGTCGGATCTTCGGGTGGATGTCTATCGTGCCAGCGGCGCCGGCGGCCAGCACGTCAATCGAACGGAGTCTGCGGTGCGCATCACCCACCTGCCCACCAACATCGTGGTGCAGTGTCAGAATGACCGTTCGCAGCACAAGAATCGTGCGACGGCGATGAAGCAGCTCAAGTCCAAGCTGTACGAGCGCGAGATGGCGCAGCGGCGGGCCGAGGCCGAAGCCACCGAGGCGGACAAGTCCGATATCGGCTGGGGCAGTCAGATTCGTTCGTATGTGCTGGATCAGTCGCGCATCAAGGATCTGCGTACGGGGGTCGAGGTCGGGAACACGCAGGCCGTGCTCGATGGCGATCTCGATCAGTTCATCGAAGAAAGCCTCAAGCAGGGTCTTTAACCAGGGTCTTTAAACATGAGTGATGCTCCGACGGGCGCAGAGGAAACACACCGGCTTGTTGCCCAGCGCAAGGAGAAGTTGGCCGAGTGGCGCGAGCGCGGCCATGCATTCCCCAACGATTTTCGCCCGAGCGCGAGCGCCAACGCGTTGCAGCGCCAGCACGCGGACGACGATGCCGAGACGCTCGAAACCGACGCGACCGAAGTCGCGCTGGCCGGGCGGATGCTGGCCAAGCGCGTCATGGGTAAGCTCAGCTTTGCGACGCTTCAGGATGCCAGCGGCCAGATCCAGCTGTTCGTGCAGCGCGACCTGTTGGGCGAGGACGCCTACAAGACGTTCAAGCAACTCGACATCGGCGACATCATCGGCGTGCGCGGCACGCTGACCCGGACCAAGAAGGGCGAGTTGTCGGTCAAGACAGTGGCGTTGCGGCTGCTGACCAAGTCGCTGCGGCCGCTGCCGGAAAAATGGCACGGCCTGTCGGACACCGAGGCCCGCTATCGCCAGCGCTATGTCGATCTGATCATCAATCCGCAGGCGCGGGCGGTATTCGCCGCGCGCAGTGCGATTCTGCGGACCGTGCGCAGCTTCTTCGAGGGGCGCGGGTTCATGGAGGTCGAGACCCCGATGCTGCAGGCGATCCCGGGCGGTGCCGCGGCCCGGCCGTTCGTGACGCATTACAACGCACTCGACCACGATTTCTACCTGCGCGTCGCCCCCGAGTTGTACCTGAAGCGGCTGGTGGTCGGCGGCCTGGAGCGTGTGTTCGAGCTCAACCGCAATTTCCGCAACGAGGGGCTGTCGACGCGACACAACCCCGAATTCACGATGCTCGAGTTCTATCAGGCCTACGCCGATTATCGGGTGCTGATGGACGAAATCGAAGCGCTGCTGCGTGAGTTGTCGCGGGTCGTGACCGAACAGTATCCCGCAGCGCGCAACGAAAACGCCGTCGCGCTCGACAAGCCGTTCGAGCGGCTGCCGATGAAACAGGCGGTGCTGCGCTACAACGACGCCATCGAAGCGGCCGATCTGGACGATGCGGACCGCCTGCAGGCGGTCGCCGAGGCCGCCGGCGTGAAGGGCGAGCACAGCTGGGGCGCCGGCAAGTGGCTGACCGAGCTGTTCGAGGCCACGGTCGAGCATCGGCTGGTCGAGCCGACGTTCGTCACCGACTATCCGGCCGAGGTGTCGCCACTGGCCCGGCGGCGCGATGACGATCCGAGCGTTACCGAGCGCTTCGAGCTGTTCATCGCCGGGCGTGAGGTCGCCAACGGCTTCTCCGAGCTCAACGATGCCGAGGACCAGGCCGACCGCTTCCGGGCCCAGGCCGCAGCCAAGGAGGCGGGCGACGAGGAGGCCATGTACTACGATGCCGATTACATCGCGGCGCTGGAATACGGGCTGCCGCCGACCGGCGGCGCCGGTATCGGCATCGACCGCGTGGTGATGATGCTGACCGGCGCGAGCGCAATTCGCGACGTGTTGCTGTTCCCGCAGTTGCGCCCGCGCAAGCCGGCCTGATGCGACCGGCCCGCGGGCGGTCTGCGGCTCAATCGGGTGTCGGGTAGGGCAGCGCCAGGGGTGTCAGCGCGCCGGCGTTCTCGGCGCGCAGCCCGTTTCGGGCTGCGGCTTCGATCTTGAGGACCGCCAGGGCCCGGCCTGCGTCGTCTCCTGCCGCCTGCAGGATCTGGCCGGCGAGATCGCCGGCTTCGTCGTGGACCAGCTCGCCCGGCATCGGGCAGGTCCCGGTCCAGGCCAGGCGGAATACGCGGCGCGTCAACCGGCCCCGGTAATGCAGGCGCGCGATCACTTCCTGACCTGGGTAACAGCCCTTGTCGAAATCGACGGCCATGAGCCAGTGCAGGTTGAGCATCTGCGGCACGAATTCGCCTTGAGTGGCGGCGGTCACTTGCGGCACCCCGGCATCGATGTCGGACAACAGCCACGCGCTGGAATCAGCGGCCAGCGCCGGGTCGGGCGCGGCTGTGTCCGCCGTATGCAGCACCAGCGTGCGGCCGGGATGCTCGGCCGATCCGGGCAGCCCGAGCCATATCTGGCCGTCGTGGATCGCGGTTTCGTTGACCTGCGGCGCGGCGTCGGCGTCGTGCAGTCCGACGATGCCATAGCGCGCGCCGACGTCGGCCAGCTCCACTTTCGAACGCAGCACGAACATCCGCAGTCGTTTGAGCGCACTCTCGACCAGCGATTGCGGCAGCAGCAGCAGATAGGCCTCCGGGGTCGCCACCACGCGCAGTACCAGTTGGGTTCGGCCCTTCGCGTCGCACCAGGCGGCCAGAAAATGCCGGTCGGGGCCGAGCCGCGAGACATCGTTCGACAGCTGTGCGCGCAGGAATTCGCCCGCGTCCGGGCCGGTCACGCGGATTACGCCGAGGCGCAGGGAGTCGGTTGGCGTATCGTCGCCCATGAGTGCATCCACAAGCATATTTGTGCGTATTGTAGAGCGACTGTAAAGCAACGTGTGGCAACGCCGTTCGCCGACGCGGCGCGGTTGCCAGCCCAACCCGCGAGGTTTAGAGTATTTGTATGCCGAAGCAGCCTGCGACGCCCGTCGACGCCCCCCGTTCCGAAGTCATGAGCGAATCGTCCGACGCCCCGTCCGCGTCCGATCGCGTTCAGCCAGAGCCGGATGACAGCGCACCGTTGTCGGAACAGCCTCGACCGAAGGAATACGGCGGTCGCGATGGCCCCGATCCGGTTCGTTATGGCGACTGGGAGAAGAACGGCCGCTGCATCGACTTCTGATTTCGTCCGATTTTTCCTTAAAACGACTGCCGGGGACCGTATGAGTAGTCAGCCGAACCGACCGATTTCGCCGCATCTGCAGATTTATCGTTGGCAGATATCCATGCTGACCTCGATCGCTCACCGTGCCTCCGGCATCGTGCTCGCGCTCGGGGCCGTGCTGCTCGCGATCTGGCTTATCGCCGCGGCCAATGGGCCGGACACCTACGCGGCGGTCAATGGTGTATTCGCGTCCTGGTTCGGACAGCTGATCATGTTCCTCTGGTCCTTTGCGCTGTTTTACCACCTGTGCAACGGCATCCGACATCTGGTGTGGGACGTCGGTGTGGGCCTCGATCTGGAAACGGCCCGCATGACCGGTTTCGTCGCCATCGGCGTGGCCGCGGCGCTGACTATTTTCGTCTGGATCTGGGCGCTGATCGCCTGATCGACGGCCGACGTTCTTCGGAGATTTTGCTATGAGCAGTATTCGTTCTTCGCTGGCCCAGGCGCGTGGCCTGGGCAGCGCCAAGACCGGCACCGCCCACTTCTGGGCCCAGCGCGTGAGTGCCGTGGCGCTGGTGCCGCTGACCTTGTGGTTTGTCGCGTGCCTCGCCTCGCAGTTCGGCGCCAGTTATTCGAGCGTGACCGACTGGCTGTCTTCGCCGTTCCAGGCGTCGCTGCTGGCGATCTATCTCGCCGCGATCTTCTATCACTCGCAACTGGGCCTGCAGACGATCGTTGAGGACTACATCCATAACGAGGGAGCCAAGCTGGCCACCCTGATCGCGCTGCAACTGATCAACATCCTGATGGCCGTCGCGGCCATCGTTTCCGTACTCATGATTCTTGTGGGAGCCGCCTGATGAGCGAAAGCTATGACATCATCGAACATCAGCATGACGTCGTCGTCGTCGGCGCCGGCGGCTCCGGTCTGCGCGCCACCCGCGGGCTGGCCGACGCGGGCTTGAAGACGGCGTGCGTGACCAAGGTGTTCCCCACGCGCAGCCACACTGTCGCGGCGCAGGGCGGGATCGCCTCCGCGCTGGGCAACATGGGCGAGGACGACTGGCGCTGGCATGCCTATGACACGGTCAAGGGCGGCGACTGGCTCGGCGATCAGGACGCCATCGAATATCTGACCAAGGAAGCCATTCCGGCCATCATCGAGCTCGAGCACGACGGCGTGCCGTTCTCGCGGACCGAGGACGGCAGGATCTATCAGCGCCCGTTCGGCGGCATGACCACGCATTTCGGCAAGGGCAACGCCCAGCGCACCTGTGCCGCGGCCGACCGGACCGGCCACGCGCTGCTGCATACGCTGTATCAGCAGTCGCTCAAGGCCCGCGCCGAATTCTTCATCGAATACTTCGCCATCGACCTGCTGATGACCGAGGACGGCGAGTGCAAGGGTGTGCTGGCCTGGGATCTGCAGGGCGGCAAGCTGCATCGCTTTCGTGCCCACCAGGTGATTCTGGCGACCGGCGGCTACGGCCGGGCGTACTTCTCCTGCACGTCGGCGCATACCTGTACCGGCGACGGCATCGGCATGGCGCTGCGCGCCGGTCTGCCGCTGCAGGATCCGGAATTCGTTCAATTCCATCCGACCGGCATCTATGGCGCCGGCTGCCTGATCACCGAAGGCGCCCGCGGCGAGGGCGGTTACCTGACCAACTCGGAAGGCGAGCGCTTCATGGAGCGTTACGCGCCCAACGCCAAGGATCTGGCGTCGCGGGACGTGGTCAGCCGTGCCGAAACGGTGGAGATCAACGAAGGTCGTGGTGTAGGCGAGAAGCAGGACCATATGCTCCTGCATCTGGAGCATCTCGGCCCCGAGGTGCTGCAAGAACGGCTGCCCGGCATCACCGAAACGGCGCGCATCTTCTCCGGCGTGGACGCCACCAAGGAGCCGATCCCGGTCCTGCCGACCGTGCACTACAACATGGGCGGCATCCCGACCAACGCCTTCGGCGAGGTGGTAACGCTCAAGGACGGCGATCCGGAATCCGTCGTGCCCGGCCTGATGGCCGTCGGCGAGACCGGCTGCGTGTCGGTCCACGGCGCCAATCGTCTGGGTTCCAATTCGTTGCTCGATCTGGTCGTGTTCGGCCGGGCCGCCGCCCATCGCTGCGAAGAGATCGTGCCCAAGGGCAAGATGCACAAGGCCGACACCCGGGCGTCCGAGGAAAAGGCGCTGGATCGCTTCGATCGACTGCGCCACGCCGATGGCGGCACGCCGACCGCGGAGCTGCGCGACAGCCTGCAGGCCTCGATGCAGAAATACGCCGCGGTCTTTCGCAAGGACGACATGCTGGCCGAGGGCGTCGAACAGATCGGTAAGGAAGTCGAGTCGTTCGCCAACGTCTCGGTTACCGATCGCTCGATGACCTGGAATAGCGACCTGGTCGAGACCATGGAACTGGAGAATCTGCTGGGCTGTGCCATCTGTACCATGCACGGCGCAGCCAACCGCAAGGAAAGCCGCGGTGCGCACGCGCACGAGGATTACACCGAGCGCGACGACGAGAACTGGATGAAGCACACGCTCACCTGGCACAACAGCGGCGAGACCGATGTGCGCATCGAGTATCGCCCGGTGCACATGAATCCGATGACCGACGAGATGGAACACATCCCGCCCAAGGAACGCGTCTACTAGCGTTGGATAATCGCGGTCGGCGCCGTGCGCCGACCGGTCACTTTGGAAATGGAGCCTCAGCATGGCTGAATTTCGACTGCCGAAGAACTCGCGTATCTCCAAGGGCAAGCGCCATCCGGCGCCCAAGGATGCGAAGAACACCAAGACCTTCCGCATCTATCGCTGGGAGCCCGAAGCGGGCGAGAACCCGCGGGTGGACAGCTTCGAGATCGACCTGGACCGCTGCGGACCGATGGTTCTCGATGCGGTCATCAAGATCAAGAACGAGATCGACCCGACACTGACCTTTCGCCGCTCCTGTCGTGAGGGCGTCTGTGGTTCCTGCGCGTTCAACATCGACGGCAAGAACACGCTGGCCTGTACCACCCGTATCACCGATATCGACGGCGATGTCCGCATCTACCCGCTGCCGCACATGCCGGTGGTGAAGGATCTGGTGCCCGACCTTACGCATTTCTACGCCCAGCTCGAGTCGATCGAGCCGTGGATCAAGACCGATACCACGCCGCCCACGCGTGAGCGCCTGCAGACGCCCGAGGACCGGGCCAAGCTGGACGGCTTCTACGAGTGCATCCTCTGTGCGTGCTGCTCCACGGCCTGCCCGAGCTATTGGTGGAACCCCGAGCGCTATCTGGGGCCGGCCGTGCTGTTGCAGGCCTATCGCTGGATCGTGGATTCGCGCGACGAAGCGACCGGCGAACGCCTGGACGGCCTGGAAGACCCGTTCAAGCTGTATCGTTGCCACACGATCATGAACTGCACCAATACCTGCCCCAAGGGCCTGAATCCGGCGAAGGCCATTCAGGAGACCAAGAAACTGATGGTCGAACGCCGCACCTGATGGGCGGTGCGATTCGCCGACGCCCCGCGCTGGATGCCAGCGCGGGGCTTTTACGGTCCGGGTGCTGATATGAGCGAGAAATCCCGCGTGCGCTGGCTGTGCCGGCGCGGCATGAAGGAACTGGACGTGCTGCTCGAGCGTTTTGTCCGCTCGGACTACGACACGCTGACCGAGCAGCAGCACACGGAGTTCGTGCATCTGCTCAATCACGAGGATCCCGACCTGTGGGTGCTCATGATGGGGCGGGCCGAACCCGAGAATCCCGCGCAGGGCGAACTGCTGGCACGCATCCGGGAGTTCCAGCGCCCGCCAGGCACCTGATCGCGGCCACGATTGACGGTTGCCGGGGGCCTGTTGCCGTTTCGTCCGCGTCCGCGCCAAGCGCTGTTTTGCGGCAAGACGAGGCGTAGCGAACGTAGCGTAGTCGTTCTACGAGAGCTGCAACGCTGTATTGCCGCAAAACAGCGCTTGTCCCGAAGGGTTGGGCCGCAAATCCGCCGATACGGCGTTGCGCGTCTTGATCGTGGCTCGCCACGACCGGCGACGCGCGCCTTGTCTCGACGGATTTGCGGTCTCCAACGCGGCACGTGTACGAAACGGCAATAGGCCCTCGTCGTTTGACCGGCGGCCGCTGCGCGCGCTTATGCTGTGCCGGTGCGGTTTAGCGATACCATCCACGTCACCTTTCGGCCATCGTCGGCGCTTCGGCTCACCAGCCTGGCCGTGCATGGCGCGGCGTTCGCCGTTGTCACGACGTTGGCGGTATCGCGTCCGGTATTGGGTTTTCCGGCGCTGCTCGTAGTGTTCTCCGCGATTCGTTGCGAACGGGCTCTGGGATTGCGGCGTCCCGGGGTACCCGTGCGGTTACGCTGGGCCGCCGACCACCGGCTCTATTGGCAGGACCGGGCGGGTCGCGCGCATTACGGCGAATGCATCGAGGCCCGGCATTGGGGCGCGGCCTGGGTTCGGCTGAAGATGCGTATCCCGGGCCGTCGATTCGCCCGCGCGATCATCATTCCGTTCGATGCCGTCGACGCCGACGTGCATCGGCGCCTGCGCGCCCGGTGCCGCGTGATGCCGCCCGCGCGCCGGACGTGACTCGCGGCCGCCGTGCGGCGCGTCGCCTGCTGCGGTGTGGCGTGCTCTTCGGGGGCGTCATGGCGGCCGGCGCCGCGTTCGGCGGCGTTATTCGCTGGCACGATTGCCCGTCGGGCGCCCGGGGCGGCTATAGCGCCGCCGTCATGCGCTGCGGCGATTTCATGCCCGGTGACCGCATCCATGGGCGGCGCGTGCGTCTGCGGATAACCCGCCTGCAGGCACGCCCCGAGGGGCCGACGCGGCACCCGGTAATCTATGTGCCCGGCGGCCCGGGCGATGCCGGCGGACAGCGAGCGCCCGCGCTGCGGGCCTGGCGTCGTTTCCAGCAGGCGGCGGGCTGGCCGCGCGATCTGGTCATCTTCGACCCGCGCGGCACTGGCATGAGTACGCCACGCCCCGTCTGTCCGCGCCGGCCGGATGCGAGCGGCACTGGCCGTCTTGCCGCGTGCTTCGAGCGCTTGGGTGCCGGCACCGCGGACCGGCTCGGCGCCGCGGCGCAGGTTGCGGATCTGCATCGGCTGATTACGACGCTGGCCCCGGGCGGGGCCGTGATCTGGGCCGAGTCCTACGGTGCGTTGATCGCGCGTCGCCTGGCGGCCGAGCACCCCGGCGACGTGCGCCTGTTGATTCTGGATTCGCCGGTGTTGCGCCCGCGCCCGGAACGCGACAGGCAAGCGGCGGCCTTGCGGCGACGCCGACGTCAGCTGCGCCGGGCGTGCGCGCGCACACTGTCTTGCCGGTTGGCAGTGCCTTCGTTGCGCGCGACGATCCGCGGATTGATAGCCGCCCGGGCACGGCATCCGGTGACGATCGCGGTCGCGCAGCCGCCGCGATCGGCGCGGTCGGTGACCATCGACGGCCGGACATTGGGTGCGCTGCTGCTGCTGTCGGCGTACGGCCGTCCGGACGATGCGCGCGTCGTTCGAATGCTGCGCCGCGCAGTGGAAAACCCCGGCGCGCTGGCCGCGCTCGCCGGGCCGTTGCTTGCACTCAGGCAACGCAGATCGCGTACTGCGCCGGTGTACTGGAGCACCCGCTGTCAGTTCGCGGCCCGGCCGACGGACCGGGGCGGGCGTACCGCGGCGACCGCCTGCCGCCAGTGGCCGGTTCCCCGGCTGGCGCCGGTCAGCCATGCCGGGGACCTGCCGACATTGTTGGTTGCCGGCACCCGGGATGTGTTGACGCCTGCCGCGGCGGCGGCGCGGGCCGCGTTGGCGCATCCGGGCTGGCAATTGCTGCCGGTGCTCGGGGCCGGGCATGGGGTGATCCGGGGCAACGCCTGCGCACAGCGGGTCGCGGCCCGCTTTATCGCAAGCCAAGGGGCCTGGCTGGGCGCGGTGTCGTGCGCGGGGTCGGCGAACGGCGGTTCACGAACACCCCGACGGGTCAATGAACGAGGCCCGAATGACGCCGAGCCGCTGCGCCGCTAAACTAGGGCGCTGTTATTGCCGTCAGCTGGATGGACCTCACCCGCATGGTGATTTGCCAACGTCTTCAAAAAATTGCCGAACTATTCCCGGTCGCCGCGGTCTATGGGAATAACGCCGACACGGTGCTTTGGCAAAGCGAGGCAAATGTACGTCGATCTATCCTGACAATCCGTAGTCCGGGCGCGTGCCGCGTTTAGATGAGCGAAGACGCTTCCGACGATCAGCTCGTTGCGCGGGCACAGGCCGGCGATGATCGCGCATTCGATTTGCTGGTGCGCAAGTATCAGCACAAGGTCGTCAAGCTGGCCGCGCGGTACGTCAGTCCGGCCGAAGCGCCCGATGTCGCGCAGGAAGCCTTTATCAAGGCTTACCGCGCGCTCGCCGGGTTCAAGGGCAATAGCGCGTTCTATACATGGCTTTATCGTATTTCGATCAATACCGCGAAGAACTACCTGGTGGCCCGGTCGCGACGACCGGCAAGCCAGGACATCGACGTGGCGGATGCCGAGGCGTTCGGGCATATGGATCGGTTTTCCGAGCAGGCGACCCCCGAGGCCCTGCTGGAAAGCGAAGAGATCCGCGATGCGGTGATCACGGCCATACGCGAACTGCCCGAGGATCTGCGGACGGCCATCATGTTGCGCGAACTGGATGGCATGAGTTACGACGAGATCGCAGAGTCAATGGATTGTCCGGTTGGTACGGTACGGTCGCGAATATTCCGGGCGCGTGCGGCGATCGAGGAAAAGCTGGTGTCCCTTTCGGACAAGTGAGGTTGTTATGAACGAGCAGTTGTCCGCTTTTCTGGATAACGAGGCCACGCGAGACGAGGCCGATGCGGTGGTCAATGCGTTGCTGCGTGACGAGTCACTGCGCGATAGCTGGACGCGCCAGCACTGGATTCGGACGACACTGCGTTCTCACAGCGCCGAGCCGGCCGTCCATGTCGATACCGGTTTCGCCAATCGGGTGATGGCGGCAATTGCTGCGGATGAGCGTCCCGAAACCGTGGCCCCGCGCGATCACATCGTGCGCATGGCGCCGCGGCGGCGCACACGTCGCTGGCGCGGCGTGGCCGGCATGGCGGCGGCGGCTTCGGTGGCCGGCGTGGTGCTGCTTGCCGGTAATCCATTCGTGCGTAGCGGCACCTCGGGCTCGGAAGGCCGCATGGCGAGCGCCAATGACGGTCCGGCGGCCACGCGTACCCGGGATGCGGCCGGCAGTCAGCGCCAGGGCTTTGCCAGCGGCGGCTGGAATAACCGCTTGGCCGACTTCAGTTCGGTACACGCGCAATCGGCGCATGCGCAGACGGTCGCGTCGGACGGCGCGGCGGCCGGGGCGCGCTCGCGCGGCCTGTCGTCGTCGGATGGCCCGGCTGACCACTGGTCGGTGTCCGACCCCGCGGTGCGCGACGAGCTCAACGGCTATCTTGTCGACCACAACGGCATGGCCCGCGGCTACGGGATGTCGAGCACGACGCCGGCACTGGTGCGGGTAGCCGCGTACGGACAGGATGTGCCGCAGTGACGAGAGCGCTAACTGCGTTCCTCCTTGCATTCGGATTGATCGCTCCGGCCGTCGCGGCGCCGCATCAGCATGACAGTGATAGCGCGAAGGCCATCGACCTCCTCAGTCAGGCTTCCGACGCCGTACGCCACGAAACCTATCGCGGCGTTATCGTGTACCTGCGCAGCGGCGACGCCGACACACTCAAGGTGGTGCATCGCTACCACGACCACATGGAAGAGGAACGCCTGATTTCGCTGAGCGGCGAGGCGCGAGAGGTGATCCGCAAGGGCAACAAGGTGACGTCGATCCTGCCCAACCATCGGTTGGTGCTGGTCTCCGAGCACCCGCCGAAGAGCCTGCTTGGCAGCGTGTCGCACTTCTCCCCGAAGCAGCTCAAGGCGAACTACAAGGTCGTCGACATGGGCACCACGCGCTCGGCGGGCCGGGCGTGCCGGGTGATCGCCATCCGGCCACGCGACAAGTTTCGCTATGGCTACAAGATGCTGATCGACAGTAAGACGGAGTTGCCGCTCAAGCTCGACCTGCTCGACCACGGCAAGCGGCTCGAGCAGATGATGTTCACCGAAGTCTCCTTTCCCAAGAAGATTTCCGACTCGGAATTCGTGCCGAGCTATGATGTGCACGGTTTTCGCATCGTGCGCCATCAGGCGGTTCACGTGGCCGAGAGCGCCTCGGACGCGCCCGAGGAACAATGGAAGGCGACCGATCTCCCGCCCGGTTTCAAGCTCGCCGAGGATGGCGTGCGGCAATTGACGTCGAAGGCCTCGGTGCGGCAGATGTTGTTCACCGATGGCGTGGCCACGGTTTCGGCCTTCATTGCGCCCGCCGGACTGCGCGCTCCGCTCAAGGGGGCAACCCGCATGGGGGCAGTCAATGCCTACGGCGACATCGTGAATCACACGCAGATCACGGTCGTGGGCGAAGTCCCGGCCATCACCGCGCGCCGTATTGCCGAAAATCTGGTACAGACGAAAAAGGCCGCAAACAAGGCATCGCCCAGTCACTGAGGGCCCCGGGGACCGTGCTGCGGAGCCGGGCGCAACGGCCCAATCGCTCGCTGGCGCGGTAGACTGAGCGAAGACGTCAGGGAGACACGGCGTCCACAACAAACAAGGGGACGATGCAATGCAAATGCTTTGCACACGCGCGGGATGGGTCATCCTGGTCGTGAGCTGCGCGCTGGTACTTGGCGGTTGCGGCCGTGATGACTCGCAATCCAGCAACCAGGCCCGGGCCGACCACGCATCTGCGGGCCCGGATGGACAAGGGGGCCACGCGGGCAATAAAAACAAGCCGTTGGTGTCCGGGCTTCCGGACTTCACCCGGCTGGTCAAGAACGTCTCGCCGGCGGTGGTCAACATTAGCGCGTTGCCTGCCCAGGCCGGCCAACCGCCCGGCAACGCCGCCGGCTCCGGTTCCGACCACGCCTCGCCGTCGCAGGGGCAGCAGAGCCCGGGGCCGGATGGTGCGCTGGGTGACTGGTTGCGCCATTTCTTCGGCGATGACGATGGCAAGGGGCCGCGTGCGCCGCAAATGCCCGATGACAGCGAACATGTCTCCTTGGGTTCCGGCTTCATCATCTCGCCGGACGGCTATATTCTGACCAACCGCCACGTCATCGCTGGCGCCGGCCAGATCGTGGTCAAGCTCAACGATCGCCGTCAGCTTATCGCCCGCGTGGTCGGTGCCGATCCGGACAGCGACGTGGCGGTGCTCAAGGTCAAGGCGAAGCATCTGCCGACAGTGGCGATCGGTAACCCGGACAAGCTCGATGTCGGCGCCTGGGTGGTCGCGATCGGTTCGCCGTTCGGGTTCGAGACGTCGGTCACCGCCGGCATTGTCTCGGCCAAGGGCCGCAGCTTGGCGGATGATCAGTATGTGCCGTTCCTGCAGACGGATGTCGCGATCAACCCCGGCAATTCCGGGGGGCCGCTGTTCAACATGGCCGGCCAGGTCGTCGGCATCAATTCTCAGATCTACAGCGAGACCGGCGGTTATCAGGGCGTATCGTTCGCGATCCCGATCGATATCGCCATGCGGGCGGCCAAGCAATTGCGCACGACCGGCCATGTCACGCGCGGCTGGCTCGGCGTCCAGATCCAGAATGTTGACCGCAAGCTGGCGCAGTCATTCCAGCTGAGCCGGCCCGAAGGCGCACTGGTCACGCAGATTCTCAAGGGCAGCCCGGCCGCCAGAGCCGATATCGATGTCGGCGATGTGATCCTCGCCTTCAACGGCCAAACCGTGGATTCGGCGTCCGATCTGCCGCCGCTGGTGGCTTCGGTCGCGCCGGGCGAGAAGGCGAAGCTCAAAATCCTGCGCAACGGGAAGACGCGTACCGAGCAGGTGACGATCGCCGCCCTGCCGGCGCGTCTGCAGGGCGGTGCGGGTGGCCCTGGGGCGCCGAAGGAGCAGGCCAGGCCGAACAAGCCGCCGTTCGGCCTGACGCTCGAATCGCTGAACACCAAGCAACGCCGCGCGCTCGGCCTCGACCGGGGCGGGGTGCGCGTGACCGGCGTTGCGCCCGGGCCGGCGGCTCAGGCGGGGCTGCACGCGGGTGACGTGATCCTCAGCGTGGGTGCGACCGATGTCGAGGATCGGCGGACGTTGCTGGACGCATTGCGCCACGCGAACGGGCCGGTCGCGCTACTGGTCCTGCGGGACGGGGTGCGCCTCTATCTGCCCATGGCGACCGGCCAGCCCAGCCAGGGCGGCTAAAAAAACCCCGCCCGTGCGCGTATACTGCGCATCGTAATCCGTATCGCCCCGGCTTTGCCGGGGCGATTGTTTTGTGTCGGCGCTGGCCCACTGAATGCAGTCACATATCCGCAATTTTTCCATTATCGCGCACATCGACCATGGTAAGTCCACCCTGGCCGACCGTTTCATCGGCGCCTGCAACGGGCTGACGGAGCGCGAAATGGCGGACCAGGTACTCGACTCGATGGACCTCGAGCGCGAGCGCGGCATCACCATCAAGTCGCAGGCCGTCACGCTCGACTACACCGCGGCCAACGGCGAGACCTACACGCTCAATTTCATCGATACGCCCGGGCATGTCGATTTCTCGTATGAGGTGTCGCGCTCGCTGTTCGCCTGCGAGGGCGCGCTGCTGGTCGTGGATGCCTCTCAGGGCGTGGAAGCCCAGAGTGTGGCCAATACCTATACCGCCATCGAGCAGAATCTCGAAGTGCTGCCGGTGTTGAACAAGATCGATCTGCCGGCCGCCGATCCCGAGCGCGTTGCCCAGCAGATCGAGGACGTGATCGGCCTCGAGGCCACCGAGCGGTTGCTGGTGTCGGCCAAGTCCGGCGAGGGCGTCAACGAGGTGCTCGAGGCGATCATTCGCCGCGTGCCGCCGCCGGCGGGCGATGCCGCGGCGCCGTTACAGGCGCTGATCATCGATTCCTGGTTCGACAACTATCTGGGTGTGGTTTCGCTGGTTCGCATCCGTAACGGTCGGCTGGCCAAGGGCGACCGGATGAAGGTCATGTCGACCGGACGGGAATACGAGGTCGACGACGTGGGCGTGTTCACGCCCAAGAAGAAACCGCGCCCCGCGCTGGAAGTGGGCGAGGTCGGCTATGTGGTCGCCGGCATCAAGAACATCGACGGCGCGCCGGTGGGCGATACGCTGACCCATGCCTACGCCCCCTGCGCCGAGCGCGTACCCGGCTTCAAGCAGATTCAGCCGCGCGTGTTCGCCGGCGTGTTCACGGTCAATGCCGACGACTACGAGGATTTCCGCGACGCACTGGCCAAGCTGCGCCTGAACGATTCCTCGCTCAACTACGAGCCCGAGACGTCGGCCGCACTCGGCTTCGGTTTTCGCATCGGTTTTCTCGGCATGCTGCACATGGAGATCGTGCAGGAACGCCTGGAGCGCGAATACGGGCTTGAGCTGATCACTACCGCGCCGACGGTAGTCTATCAGGTGCTCAATCACGCGGGCGAGGAGCTGGCGATCTCCAATCCGCAGCAACTGCCGCCTACCGGTGAGATCGACGAAATCCGGGAGCCGATCATCAAGGCCTCGATCCTGATGCCGCAGGAGTTCGTCGGCCCGGTCATGCAGTTGTGCATGGAAAAGCGTGGCGTGCAGAAGAACATGGCCTACATGGGCAATTCCGTGCAGATGGATTTCGAGCTGCCGCTGTCGGAAGTCGTCCTCGACTTTTTCGATCGTCTGAAATCCGTTTCAAGGGGTTTCGCGTCCTTCGAGTATGATTTCGTGCGTTTCCAGGCTGCCGACCTGGTGCGTCTGGACGTGCTGATCAACGGCGACTCGGTCGATGCGCTCGCCCATATCGTGCACCGTGAGCAGGCCTACGATCGCGGCAAGGCGCTGGTCGAGAAGCTCAAGAACATCGTGCCCCGGCAGATGTTCGACGTGGCCATTCAGGCGACCATCGGCACGCGTATCGTGGCGCGCTCGACGGTTAAGGCCATGCGCAAGAACGTCACGGCCAAGTGCTACGGCGGTGACGTGTCGCGCAAGCGCAAGCTGCTGGAAAAACAGAAGGAAGGCAAGAAACGCATGAAGCAACTCGGCAGTGTGGAGATTCCCCAGGAGGCCTTCCTTGCCGTGCTTTCCACGGACGACAAAGACTAGCCAGGAATTCCGACCCCATGAGCCATATCGACATGAACTTCGAAGCCTGGCTGACGCTGGCCTGCCTGATCACCGGCATCGTCTGGCTGGTGGATCGGCTGGTCTTGTCCAGGCGCCGGCCGGCGGGGGCCGAAGGCAACTGGGCGATCGAGTTCTGTCGTTCGTTCTTTCCGGTGCTGCTGGCGGTTCTGGTGCTGCGCGCCTTCGTGTTCGAGCCGTTCCGTATTCCCTCCAAATCGATGGTGCCGACCCTGCTCGTGGGGGATTTCGTGCTGGTGTCGAAGTTCTCGTACGGGTTGCGCCTGCCCGTGACGCACACCAAGATTCTGGATACCGGCGAGCCCAAGCGCGGTGATGTGGCCGTGTTCCGTTATCCGCACAATACCAGTGAGGATTACATCAAGCGCATCGTGGGCCTGCCCGGTGACAAGATCACTTACCGCAACGAGCAGTTGTACATCAACGGCAAGCCCGTACCCAGGAAGAGTCTTGGCCTGTATCACGGGCCGGATGCGGATGTTTACGACCAGATGCGGTTGTTCATGGAAAAGCTGCCGGGCGCGAAGCCGCACAAGATGCTGCACGTGATCGGGCGGCAGGGCCCGCAGGCGAGCGTGACCGTGCCCCAGGGCGAATACTTCGCCATGGGCGATAATCGCGACAACAGCTCGGACTCGCGTATCTGGGGCTTCGTGCCGGAGCACGACCTTGTCGGCCGGGCCGTCATGATCTGGCTCAGCGTCGATTTCTCGGACTTCAACGTGCGCTTCTCGCGAATCGGTACATGGCTGGATTGAACGACATGTCGCAGGCCGCCTCGGCGCGGCGCCAGGGTGGTTTTACCCTGTGGTCGGGTCTGTATGTGCTGATCACGCTCGGTCTCATCGTGTTCATCGCCATACGCAGCGTGCCGGTGTATCTCAACAACCGCGAGATTCAGCACGCGTTGACCGAAGTGGCCCGCAAGCCGTCACTGCAGCATGCCGATGCGATCGCGATCCAGCGCGCCGTGGCGCGTCATTTCGAAGCGGGGTACGCGTCCGGCGTGTCGTCGCATGACGTGACCATCAGCCACGACGGCGCAACCCGGGTGCTGGGCCTGCATTACGAAGTGCGTCGGCCGCTGGCATTCAATATGGCGTTGGTCTACAGCTTCGACGACAAGGCCGTCATGCAGCCCGGCGGCGGCTGATCCGGCATGAGCGGGGGTGAATCGGTCAACCGCGCCCAGGCGCGCGACGAATTCGAACGCCGTATCGGCCACGATTTCAGCGCGCGCGCGCTGCTCGCCCAGGCCCTGACCCATCGCAGCGCCGGCCCCAATCATAACGAACGGCTGGAATTCCTTGGCGACGGCGTTCTCAATTTCGTCATCGCAGCTGCCCTGTTCGAGCAAAATCCGGCGGCCCCGGAAGGCGACCTGTCGCGCCTGCGCGCGTCACTGGTACGCGAGCGCACGCTCGCCGAGATCTGCGACGAACTGGGTCTGGCCGAGCTGCTGGTGCTGGGCCCGGGCGAAAACCGGGCCGGCAGCCGTCGGCGCGCCTCGATCAAGGCCGATGCGGTGGAAGCCGTGCTCGGCGCGATCTACTGCGACGCCGGCTTCGAGCGAACGCGCGATGTCATTCTGTCGTTGTACCGTCGGCGTCTGGCCGAACTGCCCACCGCCGACAGTCTCAAGGATGCCAAGACTCGCCTGCAGGAATGGCTGCAGGCCCGCGCCCGGTCCCGACCGGAATACGAAGTGGTCAGCGTCTCCGGCGCCGACCACGCCCAGCATTTCGTGGCGCGCTGTCGTCTGGCCGATAGCGGCGAGGCGGTCGAGGGCGAGGGCGGCGGCCGGCGCAAGGCCGAACAGAACGCCGCCCAGCGGATGCTGCAACGCCTGGAAGGCAAACAGACATGAGCGAATCCTCTTCCCTCAAGAGCGGCATGGTGGCGCTGGTCGGCCGGCCCAACGTGGGCAAGTCCACGCTGGTCAATGCGCTGGTCGGCGAGAAGGTCTCGATCGTCACGCCCAAGCCGCAGACCACGCGGCATCGCATCATCGGCGTGCTCACGCGCGATGATGTGCAGGTCGCGCTGGTCGACACGCCGGGCCTGCATACCGGCGCCAAGACCGCGCTCAACCGGGTGATGAACGAGACCGCCGTGGCCAGCCTCGCCGGAATCGATCTCGTCCTGTTCGTGGTCGAGGCCGGTCAATGGCGCAATGACGATGCCGCGGCGCTGGCCCGGCTCGAGCGCATCCAGGCACCGGTTGGCCTGGTCGTGAACAAGACCGATCGCGTGCCCGACAAGACCGAGCTGCTGCCGTTCATGGAGCAGATGATCGCGCGCCGTGAGTTCGAATTCGTGGTGCCGCTGTCGGCCCAGCGCGGCGACAATCTCGACGCGCTCATCGACGAATGCCGCGCCCGCATGCCGGAAGGGCCGTATCTGTTTCCCGAAGACGAATACACCGACCGCAACATGCGCTTTCTCGCCGCCGAGGCGGTGCGCGAGAAACTGATGATGCACCTCCAGCAGGAGCTGCCGTATTCGATCGCGATCGAAATCGAGCGCTTCGACAGCTCGGGTGAGCAGATCGAGATCCATGCCTGCATCTGGGTCGCGCGCGACAACCACAAGGCGATGGTGATCGGTCGCGGCGGCGCCATGCTCAAGAAGATCGGCCGGGCCGCACGGCTCGATTTGGTGGATCGGCTCGGCCAGCGCGTGGATCTGCGGCTGTGGGTGAAGGTGCGCGACAACTGGATCGATTCCGAGACCAGCGTGCGCGATCTCGGCCACTGATCGGGCGGGACCGAACGGAAGACGTCCGCAGATGACCGCCGATAGACGCCGATGGCATAGCAAGGGAGAAACGATAAGGGCTTCTTCTTTTATCGGCGTGCATCTGTGTGCATCTGCGGACAAAAACATTCTTGCGTGTCGCCATCGCCGTGAAGCACGCGCCCCGCGTGGCGGACCATGCGCGTCGACTTGACGCCCGCGCTGGTGCTGCACCGGCGGCCCTGGCGCGACACCAGCCTGATCGTCGAGGCGTTCTCGCGCGAGCACGGGCGCGTCGGTGCGATTGCCAAGGGCGCGCGCCGGGCCAAATCGCGCTGGCGCGGTTTGCTCGAGCCGCTGTCCGCGGTGGCGCTGTCCTGGTCCGGCCGGGGCGAGTTGTATACGCTCACCGGGGTCGAATACATGCGCGCGCATGTACTGTCAGGCAATGCGCTGATGGGCGGGCTGTACGCGGCCGAGCTGGTGATGCGCCTGACCGCGCGGGACGATCCGCATCCGCGTATTCACGACAGCTTGGCGGCGTTGCTCGATGCCATGGGCGAGGGCGCACCGGCAATCGTGGGGCTGCGTTTTTTCGAGCGCGACCTGCTGGAAGAGCTGGGCTATGGCCTGAATCTGGTTGCAACCGAGGGCGGCGATCCGGTTGTGGCGGAGGCCGATTACGCCTGGCATCCGGAGCAGGGACTGCGCCGCGGCCCGGCGCGCGCCGCCGCGAACGAGATCGCCGTCGGCGGGCGCACATTGATCGGCCTGGTGCATGGCCGCTTGCCCGATCGCGAAGCGGTGCGCCAGGCGCGGGACCTGATGCAGGCGGCCATGGCCCCGCACATCGGCGCCAAGCCGTTAAAATCCGTGCAGACTCTACAAGCGATGCAACAATTCGCCGCCGGCGGCCGCCGCGGCGAACCCGATTCGGGAGCCCCGTCATGAACGCCAGCACCACCATTCAGCCATCGGACCTGCGCCTCGGCGTGAACGTCGACCATGTCGCCACGTTGCGCCAGGCGCGCGGCACGCGTTATCCGAGTGTGGCCGACGCGGCCCGGCAGGCCATGGCCGCAGGTGCGGACAGCATCACCATTCATCTGCGCGAGGATCGCCGCCACATTCAGGATGCCGACGTCGCATCCCTGTGTGCGGCGGGCGATGTGCCCGTGAACCTGGAAATGGCGCTCACCGACGAGATGGTCGAGATCGCGCTGCGGCACAAGCCGCGCGATTGCTGCCTGGTGCCGGAATCGCGCGAGGAGCTGACCACCGAGGGCGGGCTGGACGTCGCCGGCCAGGTCGAGCGCGTGCGCCAGGGGCTGGATGCGCTGAATGGCGCGGGCATCAACGCGGCGTTGTTCATCGATCCCGAGATCGAGCAGATCGACGCTGCCGCCCGGGCCGGTGCGCGCTTTATCGAGATTCATACCGGCGCCTATGCCGATGCGCCCGATGAAGGCGTGATCGGGCGCGAACACGAGCGCATCGTCAAGGCCGCCGAGTGGGCGGGCCGGCACGGTATCGAAGTCCATGCCGGACACGGTCTGCACGTCGACAACGTCGGCCGGATCGCCGGGATTGCGCAAATCGTCGAGCTCAATATCGGCCATGCGCTGGTCGCGCGGGCAGTGTTCGTGGGGCTGGCCGAAGCGGTGCGCGAGATGCGTGCGGCGATGGAAACCGCGCGTCGCAACCTGCATTGACATCAAGTCCGGTTAAGCCAGGAACTCGCGACTGCTAGACTCGTCTCATGAAAAGTTATCCCACGCTCCAGAACTACGTCGGCAACAGCCCGCTCACGCGGCTCCAGCGTCTGCCCGGCGACACCTCCAACACGCTGCTGGCCAAGCTCGAGGGCAACAATCCCGCCGGCTCGGTCAAGGACCGGCCGGCGTTCTCGATGATCCGGCGCGCGGCCGAACGCGGCGAGATCAGGCCGGGCGACACGCTGATCGAGGCCACCAGCGGCAATACCGGCATCGCGCTTGCGATGGTGGCCGCGATGGAAGGCTACCGGATGCGCCTGCTCATGCCCGAGAACATGAGCGAGGAACGGCGCGCTTCCATGCGCGCCTATGGCGCCGAGATCGTGTCGGTCTCCGAGTCCGAGGGCATGGAAGGCGCCCGCGACATGGCGCAGCAGATGCACGACGACGGCGAAGGCCACCTGCTCAATCAGTTCGCCAACCCGGACAATCCGCGCGCGCACTACGAAACCACGGGCCCGGAGATCTGGCAGGCCACGAACGGGCAGATCACCCATTTCGTGGCCACCATGGGCACGACCGGGACCATCATGGGCTGCTCGCGTTATCTCAAGGAACAGAATCCGGACATCCAGATCATCGGCGTGCAGCCGGCCGGTGAATCGAAGATTCCCGGCATCCGGCGCTGGCCACAGGCCTATCTGCCCGAGATCTTCGAGCCGGCGCGCGTGGATCGCATCATCGATGTGGAGCAAGCGGACGCCGAGGCGACCATGAAGCGCATGGCGCGTGAGGAAGGCATCTTCGCCGGGCCGTCATCCGGCGGCAGCGTGTTTGCCGCGCTGACGGTGTCCGCCGAGGTGGACAACGCCACCATCGCCATGATCATCTGCGATCGCGGCGACCGCTATCTGTCGACCGGCGTCTACGACAAACCGTGACGACCGCCACGGTCGTACTGGTCGCGCATACCGCGCTGGACGTGGATGCGGCACGCCGGCTGGCCGATTACGGCGCGCTGGACGATGCCGGCGTGGCGCGCGCGCTGGAACAGGTCCACATGCAGCGCTGGGGCCGGGCTGATCTGCCGGGGCATCTCTGTCGGATCGAGCGGCTGGCGGCGGTCGTCGATGACGGTTACGCCCTGTCCCTGATCGGCCCGGCCGGCGCGCACGAGCGCGACCGGCTGGGCGCGCTGTTCGACGCCTGGCCATCGGGAGCGGTGGCCGTGGTGGACTGGGACGGGGTCGCCCGGGCCCTGCTCGCGGCCCGGGCGCTGATCCACGACATGCCGTTGCCTGCCGGGTTTTCGGCAACCGCTGCCTGTGCGCTGGGCGAGCGCGTCGCACCGGCGCCGGCCGATCATCCAGCGCCATCGGCGCGGTTGGAGTTGGAATGCCTGCGCTTGATGGCGGGGCTCGGCGCCACGGATCAGCCAGCGCCGGCGGCCCGGGCGATTGCCCGCTATCGACTCTGGCTGCGTTGGCAGTATGTGACCGGCACGGTCGACGCCGGCGACCGGGCCGCACGCGAGGCACGGCTGGCCGAGCTCAGGATCGGGGACGGCGCATGAGCCGTCGGCGCAAGCGCAGGAAAGCGCCCGAGCACGGCGTGGTCGAGATCACCGATCTGGCCAGCAACGGCCGCGGCGTCGGGCATGTCGACGGCAAGGCGATCTTCGTGGCCGATACGCTGCCCGGGGAACGGGCGCTGTACAAACCGGTCAAGGTCAAGCGCGATTACGAACAGGCCGAGATGGCGACACTGTTCTCGGCGTCCAGCCAGCGCGCCACCCCGCGCTGCGCGCATTTCGGCGTCTGCGGTGGGTGCATCCTGCAGCATGCGACGCCGCAAGCGCAGGTGGCATTCAAGCAGCGCCAGCTCCTCGATGCCCTGGCGCGCGTGGGCGGCGTGGCGCCGGAACACGTGCTGGAACCGTTGACCGGGGCCCGCTGGGGGTATCGTCGGCGCGCGCGTCTCGGCGTGAAACACGTGCCCAAGAAGGGCGGTACGCTGGTGGGCTTTCGCGAGCGCGGTGCCCCGTTCATCGCCCAGTTGTCACGCTGCGAGGTGCTGGTGCCGGAAGTCGGCGCGCGGCTGGCCGAACTCGGCCGGCTGATCGACGAGCTGTCGATTCGAAGTGCCGTGCCGCAGATCGAGGTCGCGGCCGGCGACAATCACGTGGCGCTCGTCTTTCGTGTGCTGGAAGAGCCGACGCCGGCGGATCGACAACGTTTATCGGCCTACGCCGAGGCCACGGGCTTCGTCATTTACCTGCAGCCCGGTGACGAAAGCACGATCGCGCCGCTCGCCGGCGCGCCCGAACCGCTGTACTACGATCTGCCGGCCTACGATGCGCGGCTGTATTTCGAGCCGAACGATTTCGTGCAGATTCACGGCGATATCAACCGCCGGATGATCGATGCCGCGATCGCGGAGCTGGACGTGCGGCCCGACGATACGGTGCTCGAACTGTTTTCGGGGCTGGGCAATTTCTCCGTACCCTTGTCGCGCAGCGCCGGCGCGGTGATCACGGTCGAAGGCGACGCCGGTCTGGTCGCGCGGGCGAGGGCCAATGCCGCGCGCAACGGCGCAACCAACGTCACGGCCCATGTCGACAATTTGTTCGAGCCGGCGAGGCAGCCGGCATGGCGGCCCGAGCGGGCCGACAAGGTACTGCTCGATCCGCCGCGCTCGGGCGCGGCCGAGGTGCTGGATCACGTGGCCGCGACCGGTGCATCCCGCGTCGTGTACTGCTCATGCCACCCGGCGACGCTGGCGCGCGACGCGGCGACCCTGGTCGAGCGTCATGGTTATCGTCTGCTCGCCGCCGGCGTGATGGACATGTTTCCGCATACCGCGCACATCGAATCGATGGCGGTATTCGTGCGATAGAATTCCCGACAGAAACAATGGATCCTCCATGGCAGTGGAAATCGAACGCAAGTTTCTCGTCGTTGGCGATGCCTGGCGGGATGCCGCTCATGCGAGCCAGTTCTTCGCCCAGGGCTATCTGAACCAGACCGGCCGGGCGTCGGTGCGCGTGCGCATCGAGGGCGAGCAGGCGAACCTCAATCTCAAGGCGGCCCGCGTCGGTTCGTCGCGCGCCGAATATGAATATCCGATACCGCTGGCTGAAGCCCGCGAGATCCTGGATCAGCTGACCCTGACGCCGCCGGTGGAAAAGACTCGCCACTGGCTCGAGCATGCCGGGCATGTCTGGGAGATCGACGAATTCGTGGGCGCCAATGCACCGCTTGTGGTTGCCGAAATCGAGCTTGACGCCCCCGACGAGGCGTTCGCGCGCCCCGACTGGCTCGGGGCCGAGATTACCGACGACGTGCGGTACTACAACCATGCGCTGGCATTTGCACCGTACAGCCAGTGGGGTGACGGACAATGAGCCCACTGGCGCCGCCCGGCCCGCTGCTGGTCGATATCGAGTCCACGACGCTCACGGACGCCGATCGCGAATTGCTCGCTGATCCGGCCGTGGGCGGGGCGATCCTGTTCACGCGCAATTTCGCCGGCCGCGAACAGTTGGCCGATTTGACCGCGGACATGCGTGTCGTGCGTCCGAATCTGCTGATCGTGGCCGATTACGAAGGCGGTCGCGTGCAGCGTTTTCGTGACGGATTTACCCCCATTCCGCCCATGCGCGCACTCGGCCGGGCTTATCAGCAAGATCCCGTCCGGGCGCGCGCCGCGGCCCGTGAACTGGCCTGGCTGGTGGCCACCGAGCTGCAGGCCGTGGGGGTGGACATGCCGCTGTCCCCGGTGGCGGATCTCGACTACGGGGTGTCCGAGGTCATCGGCAGCCGCGCGTTCGGCGCGACGCCGCAGAGCGTGAGCGATCTGGCGGGCGCGTTTGCCGCGTCCCTGGCCGATGCCGGCAGTGCGGCAACGGCCAAGCATTTCCCGGGCCACGGCTATGTGCCCGCCGATTCGCACCGCGAATTGCCGGTCGACCATCGCGCGCTTGCAGACCTGGAGCACGACTGGGCGCCCTTTGCGGCCCTGATTCATCAGGGGGTGGCCTCGGTGATGATGGCCCACGTACGCTTCCCCGCGGTGGATGATGCGCGTCCGGCCAGTCTTTCGGCGCGCTGGATCGAGGAGATCCTGCGCGGGCGGCTGGGGTTCGAGGGCTGCGTATTCTGCGACGATCTCAGTATGGGCGGTGCGGCGGCACTGGGTCATTTTGCCGATCGCACACGGCTGGCCCTGGCGGCCGGCTGCGATTATCTGCCCGTGTGCAACGATCGCGATGCGGCGCTGATCGCGCGCCGCGCTGTGGCCGATGGTGCACCCGATCGTGGCCGGGCACGGCGCGAAGCACTGGCAACCCGATTGGGCCGGTCCGCGTCGCGGTCGGCACCGGACCCGGTGCGCCTGGACGCCGCGCGCGAGACCGCAGCACAGCTGATGAGCGCCGCCTGATGGATGTGGTCGGCACCTATCAGGCGTTCATGTCGCACTACCTGTCGTTGCGTAACGACTGGGGTACGGTGATCGATGTGGCCGGCATCCTGGTTCTCACCGGGCTGCTCGATCTGGTCACGCGCGGCCTGTTCGCCTGGCTGCACCGCAAGGTGCTCAAGACCCGCAACCTCTGGGACGACGCGCTCTATCGCAGCGTTAACGGTCCGCTTCAGGTTCTCATCTGGATCGGCGGCGTCTCCATCGCCATCGTGCTGGCCACCGCCTCGGACCAGGCCTGGCGCGCCTACCTGCCGAACGCCCGCGGCATTCTGATTACGCTGACCATGGTCTGGTTCTTCTTCCGGCTGGTCGGCACGATCGAGAAGAACGCGTTGGCGCGCGCCGCGCGGCGCAACAACAAGCTGGACGCCACCAGTGCCGACGCCATTGCCAAGCTCGCCCGCGCCGTGACCCTGATCATTGCCGGGCTGGTGCTGCTGGATCAGTTCGGCGTATCCCCCTCGGGCCTGCTGGCGTTCTCGGGTGTGGGCGGTATTGCGGTCGGTTTCGCGGCACGCGACATGCTGGCCAATATCTTCGGCGGCATGACCGTGTACATGAACCGGCCTTTCTCCGTCGGCGACTGGATCCGCTCGCCGGACCGCGACATCGAGGGCACGGTGGAATCCATCGGCTGGCGTGCGACCACGGTGCGTCGTTTCGACATGCGGCCGCTGTACGTGCCCAATGCCGTGTTCTCCAGCGTGGCGCTGGAGAATCCGTCGCGAATGAGCCATCGCCTGATCAACGAGACGATCGGCCTGCGCTATCAGGACGCCGCCATCGTGCCGGATCTGGTCGAGGATATCCGCGCCATGCTGGCGGCGGACGAGAACATCGATTCGGACCAGGTCGTCCTCACCTATCTCGATTCGCTTTCCGACTCATCGCTCGATCTGCTGGTCTACTGCTATACCCACACCACCGACTGGGCCGAGTATCTGGCCGTCAAGCAAGGCGTGCTGCAGCGTGTCCAGGACCGTATCCGTGAACACGGCGGCGCGATCTCGTTCCCGACCCGGACGCTTCATGTGCCGGACGAACTGGTGGTCGCGCGTACGCGCAGGGCTGGCGGCGCGGATGACGATCAGCAGGAGATCGACGCCGAGAAGGTACAATCCGAGGAAAAAAAAGACGTCGCCCGCGAACGCGCCAGCGACCAGGGCAAGGTAGGGCCGGACGATGCCGGCGAACAATGAACCAAGGATGACGATGAGCGGTTTTGACCGACAGCGCTATGACGAGGCCAGAGCCGTGTACGCCGGGGCCGACTGTCTGATCTCCGAGTCCGAGATCAACGCGGCCTACGACCGCATGGCCACCGAGATTACCCGCGATCTGGCCGAGCTGGACCCGGTGGTGATGTGCGTGATGCTGGGCGGGCTGCAGGCTACCGCCGAACTCGGCAAGCGCCTGGCGTTTCCATTCGAACTCGATTACCTGCACGCCACCCGCTATCGCGGCGCCACCGCAGGCGGCGAACTGGTGTGGAAGGTCAGCCCGAGCCTGCGCCTGAACGGCCGGCATGTGCTGATCGTGGACGACATCATCGACGAAGGCCATACCCTGGCCGCGATTCTCGAGGCCATCCGCAGTCAGGGCGCGGCCTCGGTGAGCACGGCGATGCTGCTGCTGAAAGACCACGATCGCCGGGTCCCCGGACTGAGCGCCGACTATGTCGGCTGCACCGTGGCCGATCGCTATGTCTTCGGCTCCGGGATGGATTACAAGGGCTATTACCGCCAGCTGCCCGGGGTCTGGGCGATTGGTCAGGCGGACGACACCCGATGAGCGCACCGATCGGCATCATCGGCGGGACCGCGCTGGCCAACCTCGCTGGCGTTGAGGGCGCGGCGACCGACGCAAACGCGCCGGACACCCCCTTCGGCCGGGCCTCGGGCCCGCGGGTCGCCGGCCGGTTCGCCGGTCGCGAGGTCTGTTTTGTCATGCGTCATGGGCCCGGCCATCGGATCGCGCCCCACGCCATCAACTATCGCGCCAATATCCGCGCACTGGCGGATGCCGGCTGTCGCCAGGTGATCGCCGTCGCGGCCGTGGGCGGCATTACCGCCACCATGAGGCCGGGGCGGATCGTGGTGCCGCACCAGATCGTGGATTACAGCTGGGGGCGCACGCACACCTTTTACGAGGACCCGGCGCGCGGCGAGCTGGATCATGTCGATTTCACCGATCCCTACGCGCCAGCGCTGCGCCGGGCGCTGATCCGCGCCGCCGAAGAACTCGGCTTCGACCCTGCCGAGCAGGCCGTGCATGGTGTGACCCAGGGCCCGCGCCTGGAAACCGCCGCCGAGATCGATCGCATGGAGCGCGACGGCTGCGACATCGTCGGCATGACCGGCATGCCGGAGGCCGGGCTGGCGCGTGAGGCCGGGCTGGACTATGCCTGCGCCGCGGTGGTGGTGAACAAGGCCGCCGGCCGGACCGGCGGGCTGGCGATTCATGCCGAGATCGAGGCGACCCTGGCCCAGGGCATGCACGATATCGAGCGCCTGCTGGAAACCGTGCTGCCGGCGCTCTAGACGGTTTTGTCGCGGCTGTTTCGGAAGGCAGTCCGCAAATAAACGCAAATGCGCGCTAACTTAAATTATGTACAAAGTTCAGTCAGAGGCTTGACGCCGCGATTGTTCACGCAGCTGCAGCCGCGGTGCCTTGATCTTCCTTTTATTTGGGCTCATTCGCGTGCATTTGCGGACAGAATGTCCTTGCTTATTGAGCCGGCTGAATATCGTACATAATCAAGCCCGCGAATGATGACCGGAGTTCGGCGCTGAATCCGCCTCTGGCGTGTCTGTGTGTACGGCGCGTCGACGGCTGCTGTCCTGTTCAAGCCGAAAATAAAAGCGTGCTTATTGGCGGTTATCGGCGTCCATTTGCGGACTTTTTCGTTGCGCAACAAGCGATCTAACCGGCGACCGCTTCCTCGGTTTCGTTGACCCGCGGCGCACCCAGTTTCTCCAGCAGTTCGGCCACGCGCTCGACGCGGGTGGCCATATCGGGCATGTCGCGGAAGAACACGAGCTTGGCGTCGCCTTCCAGCCGGTAGGCCTTCGGGTCGGCCTGGACCAGCGTGATCAGCGTGCCGGGGTCGACCTTGCTGGCCTTGCCGAAATGCAGGCGACCCACGTCCGGGCCGGCCTCGAGCTTGGACAGGGCCAGCGGCGCGGCCTGGAGCTTGAGTTCGGTCGCCGCGAACAGATTCTCCGCCGGCTCCGGCAGCAATCCGAAACGATCGATCAATTCGATCTTGAGCTGGCGCAGGGCGGCGCCGTCCTTGGCCGCACTGATGCGCTTGTACAACACCAGGCGCATGTGCACATCCGGAATATAGTCTTCGGGCAACAGGGCGGCCGCACTGAACTCCACCTCGGTGGCACCCATGAGCTCGTCGGCATCGGCATCCGGCACTTCGCCGCGCTTGTAGGCTGCCACCGCGCGCTCCAGCATCTGTCGATACAGATCGAAGCCGATTTCCTGGATCTGGCCGGACTGGCCTTCGCCGAGCAATTCGCCGGCGCCGCGGATCTCGAGATCGTGGGTGGCGAGCGCGAAACCGGCGCCCAGATCGTGCAGCGAGGCCAGGGCGTCGAGCCGCTTCTGGGCATCGGCGGTCATTGAGACATCGTCGGGCGTGAGCAGATAGGCATAGGCCCGGTGATGCGAGCGCCCGACCCGGCCCCGCAACTGATGCAGCTGGGCCAGGCCGAAGGTGTCGGCCCGGTCGATGATGATGGTGTTCGCGCTCGGCACGTCGATGCCGGACTCCACGATCGTGGTGCACAGCAGAATATCGAAGCGGCGGTGATAGAAATCGAGCATCACCTGTTCGAGTTCGCGCTCGTGCATCTGGCCGTGGGCGATGCGGATGCGCGCCTCGGGCAGCAGCTCGGCCAGATCGCGGGCCTTGCGCTCGATATCGGCCACCTTGTTGTGCACGTAATAGATCTGGCCGCCACGACGCATCTCGCGGCGCGCGGCTTCCTGCAGCAGCACGCCGTCGTATTTCGACACGAATGTCTCGATCGCCAGCCGCGACTCGGGCGGCGTGGCGATGATCGACAGATCGCGCAGGCCCGACAGGCTCATGTTGAGCGTGCGCGGAATCGGCGTCGCGGTGAGCGTGAGCAGGTCGACCTGGGCACGCAGGCTCTTGATGCGCTCCTTGTGGCGCACGCCGAAGCGATGCTCCTCGTCGACGATCAACAGCCCCAGCTTCTTGAAGCGGATATCCTTGGCCAGTAGGCGATGCGTGCCGATCACGATATCCAGCTTGCCGTCGGTCATCTCCTCAAGCAGGGTGTCGCGCTGCTTGGAGGTGCGCATGCGCGACAGCGCGCCGATTCTCACCGGCCAGTCGGCGAAGCGGTCGGCAAAACTCTGGTAATGCTGCTGGGCGAGCAGGGTGGTGGGCACCAGCACTGCCACCTGGTAGCCGGACGACACGGCCACGAACGCCGAGCGCAGCGCGACCTCGGTCTTGCCGAAGCCGACGTCGCCGCAGACCACCCGGTCCATTGGTGTGGCGCGCGACAGATCGGCCATGACCTCGTCGATGGCGCGCTGCTGGTCCGGCGTTTCCTCGAACGGGAACTGGGCGGCAAACTTGGCGTAATCGGCCTCGTCCGGCGTCATCGCGACGCCGGGGGCGGATTCGCGCTTGGCCTGAATCTCGAGCAGATCGGCGGCGGTGTCACGCGCCTGCTGGGCCGCTTTCTTGCGCGCCTTGGACCAGCGGTCGTTGCCGAGCCGGTGCAGCGGCGCGGTTTCGGCATCGCCGCCGGTGAAGCGATGCACCAGATGCAACGAGGCCACCGGCACGTACAGCAGGTCGCCGCCGGCATATTCGATGGTGACGAATTCATTCTCGACGCCACCGGCGGCGAGCTTGATCAAGCCCTGATAGCGCCCGACCCCGTTGTCCTGATGCACGACCGGCGCGCCGGGCGCGAGATCGGTGAGCTCGCGGATTGCGGTTTCCGGGTCGCGCACCGGCGCCCGGCGGCGTTTCTTGGCCGGCGGCCTGGCACCCGTGAGCTGGCTTTCGGCAATCACCGCGAGGCCATCGGCGGTCAGCACGCAACCGGCCTCCAGCGGCGCGGCGGTCACCGCGATGCGCTTGTTGCCGCGGGTGAATTCGTCCCAGTCCTCGACGCGCGCCGGGGCCAGCCCGAGTTGGGTGAGCCAGTCGCGCATGGCTTCGCGGCGGCCGGCGGAATCGCCGGTGATCAGCACGCGGCCTTCGAACGATTCGAAAAACGTCTGCAATGCACGCCCGGTCGCCGCGACGTCGGCGCCGGCCAGCCTGGGTACGGGTTGGGCGGCGAATACGGCATCGCCATCATCGTCGTCAACGATACGCGCGCCGGTGAGTGCGTCGAACGCAGACTTGAGGGTGGCCGGTTCGATGAATGCTTCATCGGGCGGCAGGATCGGGCGTTCCGGATTCACCCCGCGCTGTTCATAGCGATCGGCGATCGCGCGCCAGGCCGAGTCCAGCGCGGTCGCGACATCGCCGAGTTCCACCACGCAGGCGTCGCCCGGCAGGTAATCGGTGAGTGCCGAGACCTGATCGAAGAACAGCGGCAGATAGGATTCGATCCCGCCCGGTGGCAGGCCGCGGGAGACGTCGCGATAGATGGCGCTCGCGCCTGGATCGCCGTCGAACCGTTGTCGATAGCGCTGGCGGAATGCCTTGATGGCGTCGTCATCGAGCGGGAACTCGCGCGCGGGCAGCAGGCGGATCGAGTCGATCTTGTCGGTCGAGCGCTGGGTTTCGGGGTCGAAGGCGCGGATGGTCTCGATTTCGTCGTCGAACAGATCCAGCCGGTAGGGCTGGTCCGACCCGGTCGGATACAGATCCATCACCGCGCCGCGGATGGCGAATTCGCCGTGCGTGCGGACTTCGGACACTGCGGCATAGCCGGCGGCTTCCAGGCGCTCGCGCAGGGCATGGAAGTCCAGCCGTTCGCCGACCGCGAACGCCATCGCGCGGCCATCCACGAAGGCGTGCGGCGGCAGGGGCTGGAGCAGGGTATCCGCGGCCACGATCACGATGCCGCGGCCCATGGACGGCAGCCGGAACAACAGCGACAGTCGCTGCGAGACGATGTCGGCGTGCGGCGAGAACACGTCGTAGGGCAGCGTTTCCCAGTCCGGGAAATGATGCACGGGCAGGTCCGCCGCCGCGAAGAACTTCAGTTCGTCTTCCAGCCGGTAGGCGCGATGCTCGTCGGCGACCACGGCCACGGTCAGCCCCGGTCGCTGGGCGGCGACGCAAGCCAGGGCCAGCGCGCTGGCCGCACCCGCGAGCCGACTCCAGCGCGCGGCCGCGCCGGGAACGAGCGCCGGCGGCGACAGCGGGCTGGGCGCGGCGATTTGAGGTGTGCTGGCTACCATGAGAGGGCGCGGATTATTGCATAGGGGCGAACGTCGCGGCGAGTCGCCCGCCGGCTAGGGCCTGTTGCCGTTTCATGGAACATAACGCAAGTCACTGATTAGCCGTTGTCTGCAAGTACTCGAAGTCGGAGTGCTGTGGCGCTACGTTGCCCGGCGCTCGGGCTTAATGTTCGTCGCGCGACAGCGGGCGCCGGGCGCTTGTTTGGCTAATCACGAAAGCGCCGGGTCAGGTCGCCGAAGGCATCGATGCGGCGGTCGCGGAAGAACGGCCAGATACGCCGCAGCGTCTCGGTGCGATGCAGATCGAGGTCGGCGATCAGCAGTTCGGGCATTTCGCCGGCCTCGGCCCGCGTCTCGCCCTGCGGCCCGAATACGAAACTGTGGCCCCAGAAACGGATCTCGGTGCCGGCATCGCCTTCCACGCCCACCCGGTTGGAGGTCACCACCGGCAGGTGGTTGGCAATGGCATGGCCGCGTTGCACGCCCTGCCAGGCGCCGAGCTGACGCGCCTGCTCGGCTGCGTCGTCGGTGGCGTCATCCCAGCCGATCGCGGAAGGATAGATCAGCAGCTCGGCACCGGCGAGCGCCATCAGCCGCGCCGCTTCCGGATACCACTGGTCCCAGCAAACCAGCACGCCCAGCCGGCCGATCGAGGTGTCGATCGGCGTGAAGCCGAGATCGCCCGGCGTGAAATAGTATTTCTCGTAGTATTCCGGGTCGTCCGGGATATGCATCTTGCGGTAGCGCCCGGCCAGCCGGCCGTCGGCGTCGAGCACCACGGCGGTGTTGTGATACAACCCGGGCGCGCGCCGCTCGAACAGTGAGGCCACCACTACCACGCCGGCCTTTTCCGCCGCCGCCGCCAGACGCTGGCTGGACGGGCCCGGGATGGGCTCGGCGTAATCGAAGATCGCCGGATCCTCGCGCTGGCAGAAATACGGCGTGTTGTGCAGCTCGGGCAGCAGCACCAGACGGGCGCCGGCGGCCCCGGCGGCGGCGATGTAGCGCTCGGCGCTGGCCAGATTGGCTTCCACGTCGTCCGTGCAGGCGTACTGGGCCACGGCGACGGTCAGGTTGCGGGCGTCAGGCATGGTCGGGCTCGGCAGGGATCTGCATGGCCGCGCAGTGCAGCCCGCCATGCTGGCGGATCAGTGCACGGCTGTCGATGGGGATGATCTCGCGATCGGGGAAGCAGTGGCCGATGATCGCGGCCGCCTCGGCGTCGGCCGGGTCATCGAAAGCCGGCACCAGCACGCAGCCGTTGGCGATCAGGAAGTTGGCGTAGCCGGCGGGTAGTCGATGGCCGTCCCCCGGGTCGTATTGGGGCGCAGGCAGCGGCAACTCGATCAGTTTGTATGCGGCGCCGTCGGCGTCGCGCAGCGCCGCCAGTTCGCCGGCCATGGCCGCGAGACCGGCGTGGTGTGCGTCGGCCGGATCGGCGCAGCCCTGATGCACGATCGTGTCGGGGGCGACGAAGCGGGCCAGGGTGTCGATGTGGCCGTCGGTGTCGTCGCCGATGAGGTTGCCGTGGGCGAGCCAGTGGATGGTGCGGGCGCCCAGGGTACGCGCGAGCAGCCGTTCGGCGTCGGCCCGCGTGAAGCCGGCGTTGCGCCCACTGGTGAGCAGACAGCGCTCGGTGGTCAGGATCGTGCCGCGGCCATTGGATTCGATGCTGCCGCCTTCGAGCACGGCGGTGTTGTGTTCGGGGTCGCCGGGCCCGAGCGCGCCATCGGCATACAGCGCAGCCGTGAGCGCATCGTCACGCGCGGCTTCGAACTTGCCGCCCCAGCCGTCGAAACGGAAATCCACGAATCGGCGCCGGCCGGCCTCGTACACGGTCACTGGGCCGGTGTCGCGCGCCCAGATATCGTCGGCGGGGCAGGTCGCGATCCGGATGCCGGCGAGCGGCGCGTCTTCATGGCGGCTGCGCGCCCGGATATCGGTGGCACAGTCGTCGTCCGGCGCCACCAGGACCACGGGCTGGAAACGAAGCAGGGCGCTCGCCATCGCTGCAACGGTGTCGCGTGCGGCCGTCACGCCGTCGCCCCAGTCGCCGTTCGCGCGCGGCCAGACCAGCAGGGTGGCGCTCTGCGGCGCCCATTCGGCGGGCAGGTGGCGTGCCGTCACGGCCGGAGGGCCTGGAGCTGGTCTACGTGGTACAGCGGTTCGGGGTGGTTCGGTATCACGGTGTGGATCACGCGGTTGTTTTCGAAGTAGACATGGTAGCGGTGGTAGTTCCAGCGCGTGATCGGGGGATGCCCGACCGGGCCGCGCCGTGAGCGCGGCGGTCCGAATCGGGCGCGGACCGCCGCCATGGTCTGGCCGCGGTGCGGCAGGTCGCCGTAAGCGGGCGCGGCCGAAGCGCGCGGCGCGACGGGACGGCGGGGCTGTGCGCGTCCGGACTGGGTTGTGTTCGTCGTGCCGTCTTCCGGGCTGGCATAGTCTGCGGCGAAGGATGCGCCCGCGGCGGTTGCGGTCAAAACATAGAGGATCGCGGTCTGAACCCACCGGGTGCGAAATGTTCCTCGCGGTATGTCCATGCTTTTCCCACCACCGGAGCACGCGATGCGCGGCTGTGCCGATTGTTGTCTGTGTGATTTAATGCGCGGCCATGTTTAGACCACTCGAACTGGCGCTGGGCCTGCGCTACACGCGCGCCAAGCGGCGCAATCATTTTATATCGTTCATCTCGTCGATATCGATGGGCGGGATTGCGCTGGCCGTAATGCTGCTGATCACCGTGTTGTCGGTGATGAACGGGTTCGAGTCGGAGCTGCGCAATCGCATCCTCGGCATGGCCGCGCACGTCGAGATCCAGGCCAACAACAGCGCGCTGCAGGGCTGGCAGGATCTGCGCAAGCAGGTCGACAAGCGGACGCCGCAGCTGGTGGCCTCGGCGCCGTATGTCTCCGGCCAGGGCATGGTGCGCAGTGGTCGTTCGATCTCCGGCACGCTGATTCGCGGCGTGGTGCCCAAGCGCGAGAAGGATGTCTCGGATGTGGCCAGTCATATGGTGGCGGGCTCGTTCGATTCGCTGAAGGGCGGCACTTACAACATCATTCTGGGTGTCGATCTGGCCAATCAGCTCGGTGTGGGCGTGGGCGACAATGTCGATCTGCTCATCCCCGAGGCCAACGTCACGCCGGCCGGCATCGTGCCGCGCTTCCGGCGGTTTCATGTCTCCGGCATTTTTTCCGTGGGCATGTACGAATACGACAGTGGCATGGTCCTGATCTCGATGAAGGACGCCCAGACGCTCTATCACATGGGCGACGGCGTTACCGGGCTGCGGCTGCGGCTCAAGGACATGTTCAAGGCGCCGCAGGTCTCGCATCGGCTGTCGCAAATCCTGCCGTATCGCTATCGCGTGACCGACTGGACCCAGCAGAATGCGAACTTCTTCCACGCCATCGCGACCGAGAAGACGATGATGTTCATCATTCTCTCGCTGATCATCGCGGTGGCGGCGTTCAATATCGTGTCCATGCTGGTGATGGTGGTCACCGACAAGCAGGGTGATATCGCGATCCTGCGCACGCTGGGCATGAAACCGAAATCGGTGATGGCGATCTTCATGGTCCAGGGCATGCTGATCGGGGTGATCGGCACCGCGATCGGCGTCGTCCTCGGCGTGCTGCTGTCGATCTACATGGTCGATATCGTGCCGTTCGTGGAGAAAGTACTGCACACCAACCTGTTGTCGGCCGATGTCTACTACATCAGCCAGCTCAAGGGTGAGTTACACGAAGCCGATGTAGTCCGCATCTCGTGTCTGTCGCTCGTGCTGTCGTTCCTGTCCACGTTGTATCCGGCCTGGCGGGCGGCGCGCGTGCAGCCAGCGGAGGCGCTGCGCTATGAGTGATAACCCTGCGGATTTCGTGCTCTCGGCGAGCCGCCTGAGCAAGACCTTCACCGAAGTACGCGAGCCGATCACGGTGCTCGACGGCGTGGATCTGGATGTCGCGCCCGGCGCGCGTATCGCGGTCATCGGCGCCTCGGGCTCGGGCAAGTCCACGTTGCTGCATCTGCTCGGCGGGCTCGACGTGCCCACCACCGGCACTGTGCATATCGCCGGCCAGGACATGACGCGCCTGTCCGATGCCGCCCGTGGCCGCCTGCGCAACGAGAAACTGGGATTCATCTATCAGTTCCATCATCTACTGCCGGAACTGACCACGGTCGAGAATGTGGCCATGCCGCTGATGCTCCGCCGTGGGCCGAATGGCCCGGCGCTGACCCGTGCACGAGAGCTGCTGGAGAAGGTGGGTCTCGGCGCGCGGCTGGAGCACAAGCCGACCGAATTGTCCGGCGGTGAACGCCAGCGCGCGGCCGTGGCGCGGGCGCTGGTGACCCAGCCCGCCTGTATCCTGGCCGATGAGCCGACCGGCAATCTGGATCACCGCACGGCGGCGAGCGTGTTCGATCTGATGCTCGAGCTGAACGCCGATCTCGACACCAGTCTGGTCATGGTGACCCACGACCGGCAGCTGGCCCAGCGCATGGATCAGATCTGGACGCTCACCGACGGTCACCTGGCCCCCGCGGAGCTTTCCGAGCTGGTTTGACCGCCGTGGCCTGACCACTCGGGCGGTTCGGTCCATGCGCCGTTCGGTGTGGTCCCGGCTGGTACCCACCGCGGCGTCGCGCTAGTCTCGATCCCGGAACGGCCGCGCAGCGGCTAGTGTCCTGTCACGGGTATTTTGTCGCATTCAGCGAGGCGGCGCGCGTTCGTGGCAAGGCGCGCCGCGCCGGCCAGGGCATCCCCCTGGCCAAACGGCGCAACGCCGTCCACGGGCGCGCGCCGCCTCGCCCCGCACCCTATATCCCGAAGGGAACGCCTGTGCGCGCCCATCACCGCGTTGCACTCCTTTGCCATAGGCACGCTATGGCGCAGTCGCGCGCCTTGTGCTGGGCCCGCACAGGCGTTCTGAATACGGCAAAATACCCGTGACAGGACACTGATATGGATTGACCTGTCAACTACGACTCGTGATTCGTTCATCATGTCTTTTGACGTATGCCCTTGGAACAGAACACGGGCGGCTGCTGCGACGGTAGATCACTCTGATATACGTGGATTGGGTACCGACCTGACATGTCTTCGTCGCGGAGCTGCCTTGCTCTAGTGGCGGGGATCAAGCGGATTGGCCGGGTGCCCCATAGGGTCCTCAAGGGTTCTCCAACCGGGCCGGCCGTGTCCTGATCCAAAGGCATGCGTTTCAATCCTCCTGTTGTGAATGGGGGTGACGGCCGAGCGGTTACGCGGCTACGGCTGGATTGACCGGTACTTCGCAGGCGATGGCCCAGATAAAGCCGGCCAATTCGCGTGCGACCGCGGTGGTGGCCAGCGGCGTGTTCTTGCCGGCGCCGATCAGATGGCGATAACGCCCGCATAAACGCTTCTGGGCGTGCCAAGCGATGGCTTGGACGGTGTCACTGGTCTGTTCGGCCCGCCGCTGGATGGCATCACTTTTACGCGCCGGGAATCGATAGGCCCAGGCGGCTTCGACCAGCACGCGCCGAACATGGCCGTTGCCTGTCTTGGTAATGCTGCCCTGGCGTCGTGAACCACCGGACGAGTGCTCGCTGGGCACCAGGCCCAGATATGCCATCAGCTGGCTCGGCGAGTCAAAGCGCGTGAGATCGCCGAGCTCGGCGAGCACAGTCATGGCGGTTATCATCTGCACGCCGCGCAGTGCCATCAGGGCCTCGACCACCGGCCGCAGCGACCAGCTGTCCAGTGCTTGGCGCATCTGCCCGGTCAGGGCGGCCACGCGACGCTGGGCCGCGATCACGGTATCCACATATTCCTGCAAGACGATCTGCTGAACCGGTGTGGCCATGGTGATCCGCTCGATCCAGCGAAAATGGGCCTGGGTCCAGCGGCTCTTGCCGGGGTACACGTGCCCGTGGCGCAGCAAGAAGGCACCCAGGCGTTGGCGTGCCGTGCGTTCGATCGCCTTGAGATCCTCACGCGCCCGGGTGAGATCGCGCATCGCTTCCTGCTCGGCATCCGGCACCCACACGGCGGTCAGATCGCCGCTGCGCAGCGTTGTGGCCAACTTGAGGGCATCGCGCCGATCCGTCTTGATCCGCTCGCCGGGCTTGCGCGGAATCAGCGACGGCGCCACCACTTGGCAATCATGGCCCAGACTCAGGAGCTGGCGATAAAGCCCGTACCCACAGGGCCCGGCCTCGTAGCAAAACAGGATCACCTCGCCATCAAAAGCCGTGGTCAAACGGTCGACGAGCTTGGCGATCGTCTTGGGCTTGTTGGCCACCTCGCCCCAGCTGGCCGGCGTACTGCTGCGTCCCGCCGGCGCGACCGCCACGGCAATCGTGTCCTTGTGCACGTCTAGACCGACGTAAACGCCGTATTCGGCGACGGTCGACACCCGCTGTTCCAGCACAGCCTGCGCGATCCGGGTCTCATTGGCGTCCATGCTAATCTCATTCATGACCTGCCCTCCTCAATGTGGCTCTGTGTCAGGGGTTTAACCCATCCCCAACATAACCCACGCAATGTTGAGGACGGGCAGGTCAATCCATGATGTCTAGGGGGGAGTGATGGGCCATGGGCCGACCGGCTCGCTGGCGTCGTTTGCCGTGTTCGACGATGTCCGGCTGATCGCCGTCGCCGGCGTGGCGGCCGTCACGGCCGTGTATCAATTGCCCGAACTGCCCAGCCCGGCCTGGTTGCTGGCCCCGCTGCTGCTTTGTCTGGCCCGGTTCCCTGGCCGCGCATTATTGGCCGTCGTCTGCACGATGGCGGCCTGGAGCCTGATTCAGGCCCACCACGCCATGGCCGATCGCCTGCCGGCGGCGGCCGATGGCGAGATCGTATCGTTGACCGGTCATGTGGTCGGTCTGCCGGAGGCCGGGCGTTATCGCACACGCTTCGAGATGACGACGAGCGATCCGGCCCGACGGCTGCGCCTGTCGTGGTACGACAAGCCGCCGGCGCTGGCGCCCGGCGATTGCCTGCATGTCCGGGCCAAGCTGTCGACGCCGCACGGCTCGGCCAATCCGGGCGGCTTCGACTACAGCGGCTGGCTCTGGCGCCAGGGGATCGACGCCACCGGCTATGTCCGCGATTCCGCTGCATGCCATGCGGCACCGGTCCGGAGCGTCGATCGCCTGCGCCATGCCGCGCTGCAACGCCTCGCGCCCATTCTGCAACAGCAGCCCATGCGCGGCCTGATCGAGGCGTTGTCGCTGGGCGTGCGACAACACATCACCGATGCCCAGTGGGCCACGCTGCGCGCTACCGGCACCACGCATCTGGTGGCGATATCGGGCCTGCATATCGGCCTGATCGCGGGCCTGTTGTTTGCCATCGCCCGCTGGCTGACGCTGCGTACGCCAGCGGCGCGCCAGGCGCGGCGCGTAGCCGCTGTGGTGGCAATGGCCGGGGCCATCGGCTATGCCGCACTGGCCGGCTGGGCGCTGCCCACCCAGCGCGCGGTGATCATGGCCGCCGTGTTGTTGACGGCGGTGGGAGTCGAACGCGATATCGGCGCCAGCCGGGCGCTGGCCTGGGCGGCGTTGATCGTGGTCCTGTGGCATCCGGCCTCGGTGATTGCGCCCGGTTTCTGGCTGTCCTTTGCGGCGGTCGCATGGTTGATCTGGATCGCGACCCTGGTGGACGGGGCCTGGTGGCGCAAGGCGCTGTACTTCCAGCTCGGTCTGGTGGTCGTGCTGATGCCGCTCACGCTCTGGTTCTTTGGCCAGGCGTCGCTGGTGGCGCCGCTGGTCAACGCGCTCCTGATCCCGGCGGCCAGCCTCGCGGTACCGCTGGTGCTCGCGGGTGGGGTGGCCGCGCTGGTGGCGCCGGCCGGTGCGGGCGGCTGGTTGCTGGCCAAGATCGCCGCGGCGCTGGCCGCGCTGTGGCCGGGGCTGGAATGGGCGGCGCAATGGCCGCTGGCGTCATTCCATCACGTGTTGCCGGGCGGGCTGGCGCTCGTCCTCGCCGTTACGGGCCTGTGGCTGGCGGCCGTGCCGGTGCCATGGCGACTTCGTGCGCTCGGCGCGCTGCTCATTCTGCCGGCGGTCATCGGCTGGCGCCCGTCCGGTCAGGCCATCGCGCCCGGCCGCTTTCGCCTGACCGTGCTCGATGTCGGACAGGGGCTGGCGAGCGTGGTGCGCACCGCGCATCACACGCTGGTGTTCGACGCGGGACCGGCGTACCGCACCGGTTTCGATGCCGGCGCCATGATCGTGTTGCCGTATCTGCGCCAGGTCGGGCGGCTTGAAGTCGATCGGCTGTTGATCAGCCACGGCGATATGGATCATGTCGGCGGCGCAGCGGCGGTCGTGGCGCAGGCCGAGGTGTCGCATCGCCAGGGCGCGCACAGCGGGGATCCGTGCCGCGCCGGCCAGCATTGGCGGTGGGACGGTGTGGATTTCGACCTGCTCTATCCGAGCGAGGCCGAAGCCGCCGACGCGCATGACAGCAATGAGCATTCCTGTGTGCTGCGGATTCATGCGCCGGGCGCGAGTGTGCTCATGACCGGCGACATCGAGGCGCCGGGCGAGCGGGCGCTGCTGGATCGAGAAGTCGAAGCGATCGCGAGCGATGTCCTGGTGGTGCCGCACCATGGCAGCACGACCTCGTCTTCGCCGGCTTTCATCAACGCAGTGGACCCGGCGGTGGCGCTGGTATCCACCGGCTGGCACAACCGCTGGGGATTTCCGCGGCCAGCGGTCGTGTCCCGTTATCAAGCGCGCGGCATCGAGCTGTTCAATACCGCGACAGCCGGGGCGCTGGAGGTGGCGTGGCCGGCGCCGCATGCGCCGCGGGTGGCACGTTGGCGTTGGCAGCACCGTCGTTTCTGGCAGCAGCCGCGGCCCGGCGGGTAGCCCCTCGGCAACTGCATGATTATCATGCGCGTTCACGGCAGGGGCCGTGGGAGCGGCCATGGCGAGCCATGCGGCGGCTCGTCCGAGCCAGCCGGCTGCCGCGAGCCGGGGCGACAGGGAGCAGTCCAGTTGGCGCGCAACAGCATCCAAACCGATATGCCGATCGGGGAAATCTATCCCCGTCTGCTGCGCTACACCTGGCGCTACAAGCACTGGCTGGCTTTCGCGGGCGTCGGCATGGCGGTGTACGCCGGTGCCGACACGGCACTGATCTATATCCTCAAGCCGCTGCTGGACGGCAGCATCGTGCATCGCGATCCGTGGATGATCCGCTGGATCCCGGTTTTCATCCTGGGCCTGTTCGTCGGTCGCGGCATCGCCGGGTTCGTGGCCAGTTATTGCATGGCCTGGGTGGCCAACCACGTGGTCTACAACGTGCGTTCGGATGTGTTCGAGAAGTTCCTGCGGCTGCCAGCGAGCTTCTTCGACCGTCATACCACCGGCCGCACGACGGCGATGCTGACGTATTACACGAGCCAGATCTCCGGGGCGGCCACCAGCGCAATCACCATCGTGATCCAGGATACCCTGCGCATCGTGGGTTTCACGCTGCTGATGTTCTGGGTCAACTGGTCGCTGGCGCTGATCACGCTTCTGGTGGGGCCGATCATTGCGTTGATCGTCAATCATGTGTCCAGGCGATTCCGGCGCTACAGCGCCACCATTCAGCAGTCGATGGGCGACATCACGCACATCAGCGAAGAGGCGCTGACCGGCCAGCGCGTGGTCAAGGTCTTCGGTGGCGAGGGCCAGGAGCGCGATGCGTTCGAGCGGGTCAACCGCCGCAATCGGCAGGTGTCGATGCGCAAGGCCACCACGAGCGCGGCGAGCATACCGGTGATTCAGTTCATCGCGGCCATCGCCATTGCGTTCGTGGTCGCGGTGGCGGTGCACAATACCGGCGGCGGCGTGATGACGCCGGGCGATCTGGCTACCTTCTTCGGCGCCATGATGGGGACGATGGGCCCGATCAAGCGCCTCACCGGCGTCAACGCTACGATTCAGGCGGGGATGGCGGCCGCGGGTGCGATTTTCGAATTGATCGACGAGCCGGGCGAGCCCGATCGCGGCACGCGCCGACTGGCACGCGCCGCGGGCCGGATCGATGTCGCGAATGTATCGTTTCGTTATCCGGGCGGTGATCACGACGTGCTGGACGACATCAGCTTCCATGTCGAACCCGGGCAGACGGTGGCGTTCGTGGGCCGCTCGGGTAGCGGCAAGTCGACGCTGCTGTCGTTGCTGCCGCGTTTCTACGATATCCAGACGGGGCGGATCGCACTCGACGATGTGCCCATCGCCGAGTACCGGCTGGCCGATTTGCGGCGCCAGATCAGCCTGGTCGACCAGAACGTGGTGTTGTTCAACGACACGATTGCCGCCAACATCGCCTATGGCGCGCTCGGCGACACCCAGCGCGGGATGATCGAGGACGCCGCGCGTCGCGCCTACGCGGCTGACTTCATCGAGTCGCTGCCCGCGGGCTACGACACGCTTGTGGGGCAGAACGGCCTGATGCTCTCCGGCGGTCAGCGGCAGCGTGTGGCGATCGCGCGGGCACTGCTCAAGAATGCCCCGATCCTGATCCTCGACGAAGCCACCTCGGCCCTGGACACGGAGTCGGAGAAGGCGATCCAGAAGGGGCTCGACAACCTCATGCGCGATCGCACCACCCTGGTGATCGCGCATCGCCTGTCGACCATCCAGGATGCCGACCGCATCGTGGTGATGCATGACGGCCGGGTGGTCGAGCAGGGCAGCCACGCGGAACTGATGGCGCATGAGGGCCATTACCGGGGCCTGCACGACATCCAGTTTGCACGTCCGGACGGGGCGTGAGCCGATCGCGGTGGTCGGCGGCGATCGAGCGGCGCTGGTATGGTGCGCATGCGCTCTGGGCGCTGGTGCCGCTGGCCGTACTCTACCGCATGATCGTGGCCGGCCGCCGGATAGCGTACCGGCGGGGCTGGTGGGCCGCGCAACGCGTCGCGCGGCCGGTGCTCGTGGTGGGCAACATCAGCGTCGGTGGCAGCGGCAAGACGCCGCTCACATTGGCCGTGATCGCACGTGCGCGCGCGCTCGGGCTGCGCCCCGGGCTGGTCGCGCGCGGCTATGGCGGACGCGCCGCGCATTATCCGCTGACGGTGCGCGCCGACACGCGACCCGTCGAGGGCGGCGACGAGCCGGTCCTGATTGCACAGCGCACCGGCATCCCGGTGGTGGTCGATCCGGACCGGGTGGCGGCGGCGCGGCATCTGATCGCCGGGCACGATGTCGATCTGGTCATCGCCGACGATGGCTTGCAGCACTACCGGCTGGCGCGCGACGCCGAGATCGCCGTGCGGGACGCGCGCCGCGGCTACGGTAACGGCTGGCTGCTGCCGGCCGGGCCCCTGCGCGAGCCGAAAAAGCGTCTGGCTTGGGTCGATCTGGAGTGTGTCCAGGGTGCGGGCCGCGATTTCTGGCTTGAGCCAGGCATGGCGCGTTCGCTGCGCGATGGCCGGATGGCGGCGCTGGAGAGCTTTCGCGGCACGACGGTGCATGCCGTGGCCGGCATCGGCGAGCCGGCGCGGTTTTTCGATATGCTCGAAGCCGCCGGTCTCGACGTGATTCGGCATGCCGCGCCCGATCACCATCGTTACCGGCGCGCCGACCTCGCGTTTGGCGACGATCGGCCCGTGTTGATGACCGAAAAGGATGCGGTGAAATGCACGCGCTTCGGCGACCGCGACCTCTGGGCCGTGCCGGTCACCACGCGCTTGTCGCCCGATTGTACGAACGAAATCGATGCGTTACTGCGGCGCATCGTCCCCATGCAGGAGCACGAATGAATTTTCACGTCGTCATTCCGGCCCGACTGGCCAGTACGCGTCTTCCGGGCAAGGTGCTGCGCGAGATCGCGGGCCGGCCGATGGTCGAGCACGTCTGTCGGGCCGCGTCGGCGAGTTCCGCGGCTTCGGTGATCGTGGCGACCGATTCGGCGGAAATCGCGGCGGCGGTCGAACGGGCCGGCGCGCGGGCGGTCATGACGCGCCCGGAGCATAGCTGTGGGAGTGATCGCATCGCGGAAGTGGTGGCGGGGGCGCAGTGGTCGGCCGACGCGATCGTGGTCAATGTGCAGGCGGATGAGCCCATGATGCCGCCCGCCTTGATCGATCAGGTGGCACAGGCACTGCACGACGATCCCGGCGCCGCGATGGCTACGGCCGCGACGCCGATCGCCAGCGCCGAGGATTTTCGCAACCCGAACATCGTGAAGGTGGTGGCGGCGAGAGGACGCGCGCTGTATTTCAGCCGGGCGCCGATTCCCTATCATCGCGACAGCGGCAACACTGCCTTCGACGGCGCGGCCCTGCGCCATCTTGGCATCTACGCCTACCGGGTCGATGCCCTGCGGACCTTCGCCGCCACCGCGCCCGGTTTTCTCGAGCGGCATGAATCGCTGGAGCAGCTGCGCGCCTTCGATATCGGGCTGCCGATCGCATTGGTTGATGCCGTGGCCCTGCCGGGGCCCGGGGTCGACACCGAAGCCGATCTTGCTCTCGTGACACAGCGGATGCAGGGCGCATGAGCGGGATCGAGAACAACGCCGAAATGCGTGTCCTGTTCGTGTGTCTCGGCAATATCTGCCGATCGCCCACGGCCGAGGGCATCATGAGACGCCGCCTCGACGCGGCGGGTCTGGCCGAGCGTGTGGTCGTGGATTCCGCCGGCACCGGGCCGTGGCACGTGGGGGAGCCGCCGGATCGGCGCGCCATGGCGGCGGCCGCTGCCCGCGGCTACGATCTCAGCCGCCTGCGCGGGCGTCAGGTATCGCCGGTCGATCTGGCGGCCTTCGACTATGTCATTGCCATGGATGAGAGCAATCTCGCCGATCTTCGGGCCATGGCCGATGGTCGTCGCGAATTGTTGGAGAGAATCGCCCTGCTCGGCGACTTCAGCGCCGAATACCGGGGCCAGCCGGTGGGCGACCCGTATTACGGCGGCGCTGGTGGATTCGATCGCGTACTGAACATGATCGAAACCTGTATTGAAGGGCTGATCGTCGATATCAGCGGGCGTCTCGTCGCACGCTAAGCCGATCGGGCAACCGGCCCGCTTATAAGGGGCCGGTTGCGTACGGTGTCCCGTCAAGTCAATTCATCGCCTTGTGTCGGCGCCTTGTCGTGCCGGGCGCGGCACGACAAGGCACGCCCGATGCCGGGCGCGAACCGATGCAACGGCCATCCGCCGAGCGATCAGCGGGGCTTTTCCGGGCTTTCGTCGGCCTTGTCCGCAGACGCGGTCGAGGTGTCGTCCGGCTGGGTTTTCTCGCCGTCCTGCGTCGTGTCCTCGGCCTCGGCGTCGGCTCCGTGCGCGGCGTGCGACGCCTGCTCGGAACGTGTTTCCACCTGCGTCAGTTCGGGCTCGGCGGGGGACGCCGCCGCCTCGACGACCGCGGATGCCGCAACGCGTGTGGCAGCGGCGGCAACCGGTTCGTCATCGGGCGACGCGGTCGCGGCCGAATCGTGCTTCGCCTCGGCCGATGCATCGGCCACGCGGTCTTCGGTCTCGGGCTGCGATGGCGCCGCCGCACTGGTTTCGACCTGCTGCAGGCGGGCGCGCTCATCGTCGTCCGGTTCCGTAGCGCCGGCCGGCGCCGCGGTGTCGGACGCGTGCCCGGCTTCGTCTGCTTTCGGCTCGTGTGCGTTCGTGGCCGGCGTGACGCCAACGCGCTCCGACGGGGGCTGCGAAGCGCTCGACGCGTCCGGGGTGGCGGCGTCCGTTGCCGGGGTGTCGACCGGTTTGCCGGCGGCCTCGCCCGACTCGGACACGGCAGCCGATTCCTCGACGCTGGCAGCCGGCGCTTCCCGCGGCGTCTTGTTCGGCTCGGCCGGCGCGGCGGCCTGGCCATCCGTGTCCTCACTGGCGGCCGCCTTGCGGGTGCTCGAACGCCGACGTTTCGGCTTGCTCTTGCGTGGCTTGTCGGCAATCTCGCTCGAATCCGCCGTCGTGCCGTCGTCCGGGCCGGCTGGCGCGCTCAGCGCGTCTTCGCCCGGGGTAGCGTCCGCCGTGTCGGCGGCGTTCGAAGCCTTGACCCGCCGGCGGCGTTTGGGCTTGTCCGGCTTGCCACCCTCGGGTTCGGTTTTCGATGCCGCGGGGGCTTCGTCGTCATTCTGGCTGGCGCTGCGGGCGTTATCGCTCGCGGTCACGGCCGACCAGGGCTTGTCCTCGACTTCGGGAAGCGCTGCCTTGGACTGGCGTTTTGTGCCGTTCTGGCCATCGGCGCTGCGCTCCGGGGTGTCGTCACTGGCGTCGGCATTGCCGCCGTTCCGTTTGGAAGATGCATCCGCTGATTCCTCGGCCTTCCGGTCTGCCGCGGGCGTATTGTTGTCGTCGCCCCCGGTCGTCTCGGCTTCGCCTGCGTCTGAACGGGGCTGGGCCTGGGTGGGCGAGGACTGATCCGCGCCCGACGCGTCGTCTTCGGCACTTGCCGCGCCGTTAGTAGCCGTCTCGCTTGTCGCGGCTGCCTTCTGTTCGTCGGTGTCGTTGTCCGTGCCGCCACTGCGCTTGCGGCCACCGCGCCGGCCGCGACCGCCACGCCGGCGGCGCCGGCCGCGCTTGGCTTCGCCCGATCCGGTATTGTCATCGGCGCCCGATGCGTCGTTGTTCGTCCGGTTCGGCTCGTCGGTGGCCTGATCGGCGTCGTCGGTTTTCGGCTCCGGCTTGCGGCTCGCGCTATTGTCCGCGCGCTTGTTGCCCTGCGCGGACTGTTTGGCCTGTGCTTCGGCGGCCTTGCTGCGTGAATTGTCGGCGTCCTTGCGTGCCGCGGCGGCCTTGTCGCGGTTGCTCTGGGCCGTGTCCTCGGCCGGTGTGTCCGGCTTCCCGGCGTCCTGCTTCGGCGCCTTGTCCGCATCCTGGCCCGAACTCTGCTTCGGCGACTGGCCGCTGCTGTTCTCGTCGCGACCGCGGTTGCGCCCGCCACGCCGACGATTGCCATTCCGGCTGTTGCCGTTGCCGCGGTTGTTGTCGTCATCCCGCGACTTGTCGCCGCGTGCATTCGTCTTCGCGTTGCCGTCGCCGGATTCTGCGCGCCGGCCGGCGGACTCATCGCCGGACTTCGCGTTCGCGCCGCGGCGGCGCTGGTCGTGTTCGGTTTTCTGCGTGGTTGTCTCGCGGCTGGCCGGACCCGGGCCTGACGGGCCGAGATCGGCCTCGCCGCTGAAGATGCGCCGAAGCGCGTCCCAGAGCTGCTGCCACGGGCTCATGCTGGCGGCCGGCTCGGGCGTCGCCGCCGGTGGCGGAGCGCTGGCGCTGGCGGGTTCGCTGGTGCTGGCGGGCTCGCTGCGCTCGATGACCGGTGCGTCGGGGCGGGCAACGCGCTTGACCGCGGGCTCCTCGCGGGCCTTGCGCGTACTGGTGTGGTGATCGGGTTCCGCCGGTTTTTTCGATATCGACCTGGGTATCGATCTTGTAGCTGGCGGCGTTGTTGTCTTCTTCGGTGAGCTGGTCGCCGCGGACGCGCCGGATCTCGTAGTGCGGCGTTTCGAGTTCGTTGTTGGGGACCAGCGTGATCCGAGTCTTGGCGCGCCGTTCGACGTCCGCCAGATCGCTGCGCTTTTCGTTGAGCAGGAAGCTCGCGACCGGGATCGGCAACTGCACGATCACGCGGCCTGTACCCGGCTTCATTGCCTCCTCTTCCAGTAGGCGGAGGATCGACAGCGACAGCGATTCGACGCTGCGGATCGAACCGCGGCCCAGGCAGCGCGGGCAGACCTGGCTGGAGTATTCGGATAGCGACGGCTTGAGCCGCTGGCGCGACATCTCCAGCAGGCCGAAGCGCGATATGCGCCCGATCTGGACGCGCGCGCGATCGGCCTTGGCCGCCTGCTTGAGGCGGTTCTCGACTTCGCGCTGGTTCTTCGCGCTCTCCATGTCGATGAAATCGATCACCACCAGGCCGCCGAGATCGCGAATGCGCAGTTGACGCGCGACTTCCTCGGCCGCCTCGACGTTGGTGTTGAAGGCCGTTTCCTCGATGCCAGCGCCCTTGGTGGCGCGTGCCGAGTTGATGTCGACCGAGGTCATGGCTTCGGTGTGATCGATCACGATCGAACCGCCGGAGGGCAGGGTGACCTCGCGCTCGAAGGCGGATTCGATCTGCGACTCGACCTGGAAACGCGAGAACAGCGGCGTTTCATCGGTGTATTGCTTGAGCTTGTTCAGGGCATGCGGCATGACCTGCTGCATGAACTCGCGCCCGGTCTCGTAGATCTCGGGCTGGTCGATGACGACCTCGCCGATATCGTCGCGCAGGTAATCGCGCAGCGCGCGGATGATGACGTTGGATTCCTGGTAGATCAGGAACGGCGCCTTGCGCGCGTCCGCCGCGTCGTTGATCGCTTTCCAGACGTGCGCGAGATAGTCCAGATCCCACTGCAATTCCTCGGCGCAGCGGCCGACCCCAGCGGTGCGCACGATCACGCCCATGCCCTCGGGCACCTGGACTTCGTTGAGTGCTTCGCGCAGCTCGTTACGCTCCTCGCCCTCGATGCGACGGGACACGCCGCCCGCCCGCGGATTGTTCGGCATGAGCACCAGATAGCGCCCGGCGAGGCTGATGTAGGTCGTGAGCGCGGCCCCCTTGTTGCCGCGTTCCTCCTTCTCGACCTGGACAATGACTTCCTGGCCTTCGGATAGCGTGGCCTTGCCATTGCCCTGGCCGTTGCCGTCCGCTTTCTCGTAGTACGACTTGGCGACTTCCTTGAGCGGCAGGAACCCGTGGCGGTTGCCGCCGTAATCGATGAACGCGGCCTCCAGGCTGGGCTCGACCCGGGTTACGCGTCCCTTGTAGACATTGGCCTTGCGTTGTTCTCTAGAACCGACCTCAATGTCGAGGTCATGCAGTTTCTGTCCATCGACGATGGCCACCCGCAGCTCTTCCGGCTGGGTGGCGTTGACCAAAATACGTTTCATGGATTGGGATCCAGTGGCGCGCTCGACTGGCGGCCCGGGCGCGGCGCGTATGGACGCGTTGCCACGCGGCCGACCGCGACGTACCCCGCGCACACTCGCCAAGCATCGCGGCGAGCAGAATGGGGACTACGGCGGTCAGACAGGAGCGCATAAGATGAATGGATAACTCGAGAATAGGGAACCGCTGAGCGAACGTGCCGTGATAGGCTTTCAACCGTTACGCACCAGCGTGTTCGAAATAACTGTCGGTCAGCGCTCGCTGGCTACATCGACTTTCGATGGGCCGCGTATGCGCGACCTTGGGAGTGTAATCTGACAACGCAGCGGCCTCAAGTACGACATGTTCGCGTGCACGCCAACGACGACGGCATGCGGCTGGATAATTTTTTGCTGCGTGAATTCAAAAACGTGCCGAAATCGCGCGTTTACAAAATCATTCGCAGCGGTGAAGTGCGCGTGAACAAGGGTCGGGCCAGGCCCGGAACCCGGCTCGTCGAAGCCGACGATGTGCGTATTCCGCCGGTCCATCAGGCCCCGAAGGCCGACCCGGGGCGGCCGCCCGACGCGCTGATGGACAAGGTCAACGCCGCGGTCGTGGCGGAAACCGCCGATTATCTGGTGTTTGCCAAGCCGGCGGGACTGGCCGTACATGCCGGTAGCGGCCTGCGCTTCGGGTTGATCGAAGTGCTGCGGGCCGCGCGCCCCGGCGAGTACTTCGAACTCGTGCATCGCCTCGACCGGCAGACCAGCGGCTGTCTGCTCGTGGCGCGTTCCCGCGCTGCGCTCGACGATCTGCGGGCCGGCCTTAACGACGCGTCGGCGAGCAAGCGCTACATCGCGTTGGTCGAGGGGCGGTGGCCGCACGGTACGATCGAGGTCGATGCGCCGCTGTCGCGCGACGTGGAGCGCGCCGGCGAGCGCGTGGTCACGGTCGATCACGACGGCGGACGGGCCAGTCTGTCGCGCTTCGCTCCGGCCGAGTTCTATGCCGACGCCACACGCATGGACGTCGAGATCCGGACCGGTCGCACGCACCAGATCCGGGTGCACGCGGCGCACTGCGGCCACCCCGTGGCCGCAGACGACAAGTACGGCCCGAACGCGCGGGCCAGTCGCTGGCGTGAGCGCGGCCTGGCGCGGCTGGCGCTGCACGCGTCCTCGGTACGGCTGTATTTCGATGGGCGGCCGCATGTCTTCGAGGCGCCGCTTGCGCCCGATCTGGCGGCGGTCTTCGGCCGGCTGGGGCGGGCGTGATGGCGCGCGACTACCAGCTGATCATATTCGACTGGGACGGCACGCTCATGGATTCGGCCGGCGAGCTTGTCGGCACCCTGCAGCAGGCGATTCAGGATACCGGCCTGCCCGAGCGCACGCCGGCCCAGATGCGCGAGCTCGTCGGCCTCGGTATCCAGGAGGTGTTGGGGCGACTGTTTCCCGAGCTGGACCCGGTCCGGGTGCGCGATCGCATCAGCCGGTATCGCCAGCGCTACGGTTGGCCACGCGCGGCCCCGCGACTGTTCGAGGGCGCGCGCGAGGCGCTGGTTCATCTCGGCGAGCAGGGGATCGAGCTGGCCGTGGCGACCGGAAAGAACCGGCGCGGGCTGGATCGCGCGATGCACGCAACCGATTCGAAGGGGCTGTTTCGCATCACCCGGTGCGCGGATGAGTCGGTGCCCAAGCCGGCGCCCAACATGATCGACGATATCCTGCTGCGCACGGCAACCGAGCCGGAGGCGGCGCTGATGGTCGGCGATACCGAGTACGACATGGTGATGGCGCGCGCCGCGGGAATCGACGGGCTCGCCGTGCGTTGCGGCGTACACGATGAAATCCGCCTGCGCCGCGCGGGCGCCATCGACGTGATCGCGGATGTACGGGCGTTGCCGGCCTGGTTGGCCGCCGGTAAAGCCGGGGCGCCCTGAGTCAGGGCAGGGCAAGGCCGGCCTCGGCGAGCAGCCGGCGCAGGCCGATCAGGGGCAACCCCACCAGGGCGCTGGGGTCGCTGGATTCGATCGCAGCCACCAGGGTGATGCCCAGGCCTTCGGACTTGAGACTGCCGGCCGTGGCGGTGACATCCTCGGCCGCCACATAGCGCGCGATCTCGGCATCGTCCAGCTCGCGAAACCGGGTGGTCACGGTTTCGAGATGCAGGCGCGGCTCGGCGAACGCCGGCGCGCAGACGCACAGCCCGGTATGAAAGACCACGCGCTTGCCCGACTGCCACCTTAATTGTTCGCGCGCGCGTGCGGCAGTGCCCGGCTTGCCCAGAATGTACCCATCGACGTCGGCGACCTGGTCGCTGCCGATGACGACCGCCTCGGGCCAGTCGGCGGCCACCTTCTCGGCCTTGGCCCGGGCCAGGCGGCAGGCCAGCGCGTCGCCGGGCTCGCCCGCGTGCGCGGTCTCGTCGACATCGGGCGACGTGGCCTCGAAGGGCAGGCCGATCTGTTGCAGCAGCTGGCGGCGCCAGACCGAGCTGGAGGCTAGAATCACGTGGGGGCGATGCGCGCTCATGAGCGTGTGGGATTGAAAATGACGCAGGCGAGCATAAAGCAAGCGACCGCACGGCCGGATACGATTGGCCTCGCGGGCGAAAGGCTTTGACTTGCGGCGGCTCGCCCCCTATTATCGCGCGCCATGTCGTCGGGGCAACAAATGACGCGGCGGATCGACTATCGCCGCCGGGCGGTGGACAAGGCGCGCCTGACGGGCCGTTTGTCGTTGTCGGCGTTGCCTCGAACCAAGGCCGTCGTGGTCGTGGCTTCGGATGCGCCGGTCGAGGCGTCTTTGTTGCTCGACGAGGATAACCAGCGCCGGGTGGTGCTGACCGGTCGCGTGCGCACGACGCTGATGCTGCCGTGTCAGCGTTGCCTGCAGCCGACCGCGCAGGCGATGGACATCGATGTGGCGGGGATCGTCGTGGCCAGTGACGAGGCGGCCGCCGCCGTGCCGCGCGAGTGGGAGCCGATTCTGAGCGAAGGCGATATGCTGGATGTGCATGCGCTGATCGACGATGAACTGCTGCTCGCGCTGCCGATGATCGTGCAGTGCGACCGTCCGGCATGTCGGGCGGCCTACGACACCGAACAGAAAGCGCCGGAGAACAGTCCGGCGCCAGACAAACCGAACCCGTTCGCGGCGTTGGCATCGCTCAAGCGCGATGACGATGAGCCGCGGTAGATCCCGATCCGGATAACCCAAAGGCAGTGCTATGGCCGTCCAACAAAACCGTAAATCCCGTTCGAAGCGCGACAAGCGTCGCAACACGCATGCGAGCATGGATCGTCCGACGCTGTCGATCGACCCGACCACGGGCGAGACGCATCGTCGTCACCACGTGACCCGCGACGGCTTCTACCGTGGCCGGCGTGTGGTCGAGACCGGCGACGACGTCTAGAGTTTTCTGCGCGCGTCATCGTATCCAGCCGACAGTGCGGCGTCCGGGTGACGGGCGCTGCGTTGTATCGTGTTGGACATGGGGCGAGGGGATGAAACAAGTGCAGCGACCGCTGGCGATCACGTGTCCGGCATGATTCGCATCGCGGTTGACGCGATGAGTGGCGACCACGGCAGTGCCGTGGCCGTCGAAGCGGCGATCGCCAGCCTGCGCCGGCACGAGGATATCGTGCTGAAACTCGTGGGCGATGCGGCGGCGCTCGAGACACAGATCGCGGACCGCGGGCGGCGTCAGAAAAGCGATGCCGTGCTCGATCGTCTCGAGGTCGTGCATGCCGGCGAGGTCGTCGACATGTGCGAGTCGCCTGCGCGCGCGCTGCGCCAGAAAAAAGACTCGTCCATGCGCGTGGCGGTCAATCTGGTGCAGCGCGGCGAGGCCGATGCCTGCGTATCGGCGGGCAATACCGGCGCGCTGATGGCCACCGCCCGATTTGTACTCAAGACGCTCTCCGGCATCGATCGGCCGGCGATCATTTCGCCGATTCCCTCGCGCGACGGGCACACCCTGATGCTCGATTTGGGCGCGAGCGCCGAGAGTACGCCCGAGCAGCTGTTCCAGTTCGCGGTCATGGGCGCCGTGCTCGCGAGTGCCGTGCACGGGATCGAGCATCCCCGGGTCGGATTGCTCAATATCGGCGCCGAGGAAATCAAGGGCAATCAGCAGATCAAGGACGCCGGCCGGCTGCTTGCCGCGAGCGGGCTGAACTACATCGGCTTTGTCGAAGGCGACGATATCTACATCGGCGATGTGGATGTGGTGGTCTGTGATGGTTTCGTCGGCAATGTGGCGCTCAAGACCAGCGAGGGTCTGGGCAAGCTCATCGCCCAGTATCTGCGTGAGGAGTTCGCGCGCAACTGGCTGACCAAGGCCTCGGCGGTTCTGGCCATGCCCGTGCTTCGGGCGTTTCGCAGCCGCGTTGATCCGCGCCAGTACAACGGCGCTACGCTGGTCGGGTTGCAGGCCACCGTGGTCAAATCTCATGGCGATGCCGATGCGACGGCATTCGCCAGCGCGATCGGCGTCGCGCGGCTCGAGGTGGCGCAGAGCGTGCCGCGCCGGATTCGTCAGCAGTTGGCGCATAACCTCGGCGAATAGGCCGGATTTCGCGCGATTCGAGGGTGTGCGCCGAATCCTTGTTCGAGCGATTGATTCACGGCTTTCCAGCCCCTATATCTGTAGCCGTTGATGGTTGCGGATCGGATAATCGGATCGAAAATGGCCTGCACGGCCGGCGTGAATGCCGCGTGTTCGGTGCCGCCATGCCACCCGTCTTTCTCTATCTTTCAATCGGCGGCGACATCGGCGCGCGTCGCGTTTCACGTCGAATGAAACCCAGGGGTCGACATGACTGATACCGACAAACCGAAAATCGGGCACGAAGACGGCGGTACCGCGGTCGCGCCCGAAAAGCCCAGGACCAAGAAGCCGCCGTTGTATAAAGTGGTCATGCATAACGACGACTACACGCCGATGGAATTCGTGGTCGAAGTGCTGATGACTTATTTCACCCATGATCGGGACAAGGCGGTACAGATCATGCTGACCGTTCATACACGCGGAAAGGCCGTGGCCGGCACCTATACCGCCCAGATCGCGGAGACCAAGGTGCAACTGGTCAACGACCACGCACGCGCACACCAGCACCCGCTGTTGTGTACTATGGAAGAGGCCTGAAAGGACGGCCGACACGTCGCGCCGCAGGTTTAAATCGAACGCCAAGTTCGGGGACGCAAAATGCTCAGCCAAGAACTGCAGACTGCACTCGACGCCGCCTTCATGGTTGCGCGTCGTCAGCATCACGAAATGCTCACCGTCGAGCATTTGCTGATGTCGCTGCTGGACAATCCAGCAGTGATCGAGGTGCTCGAGGCCGTGAACACCGACATTCAACGTCTCGAGCGTGAACTCAAGAATTACATCGACACGCATGTGCCGGTCGTGCCGGCCGGCGAAGACCACGAGGTTCAGCCGACGCTGGGTTTCCAGCGCGTGCTGCAGCGCGCGGTCTATCACGTGCAGTCGTCCGGCAAGAAGGAGGTCACGGCGGTCAATGTGCTGATCGCGATCTTCTCCGAGCAGGAGTCGCACGCGGTATACCTGTTGGGCGAACAGGACGTCACGCGCCTGGACGTGGTCAATTTCGTCTCGCACGGCGTCAACAAGTCGGGCGAGGAATCCGGTGACGCCGGCAGCGCCGGCCAGTCGCAGAGCGACGAGAACGGCGAGTCGAGCGCGTCACCGCTGGAACAGTACGCCACCAATCTCAACCGCAAGGCCGCCGAGGGCGACGTGGATCCGCTGATCGGCCGCGAGCACGAGATCGAGCGCGTGATCCAGACGTTGTGCCGTCGGCGCAAGAACAATCCCTTGCTGGTGGGCGAGGCCGGCGTCGGCAAGACCGCGATCGCCGAAGGGCTGGCGCGGATGGTCGTCGAAGGGCGTGTGCCGGATATTCTGTCCAAGAGCGTGATCTATGCGCTGGACCTTGGCGCGCTGATCGCGGGTACCAAGTACCGTGGCGATTTCGAGAAGCGCCTGAAGGGTGTGCTCGCCGAACTCGGCAAGCAAAAAGGTGCGGTGTTGTTCATCGACGAGATTCACACGGTGATCGGCGCTGGCGCGGCCTCCGGTGGCGTGATGGATGCCTCGAACCTGCTCAAGCCGAAGCTGGCCTCGGGCGAGTTGCGCTGCATGGGTGCGACCACGTACCAGGAATTCCGCAACATCTTCGAAAAGGATCGCGCCCTGGCGCGCCGGTTCCAGAAGGTGGATGTGCCGGAGCCGAGCGTGGCCGACACGGTGCAGATCCTCAAGGGGCTCAAGACACGGTTCGAGGAGCACCACCAGGTGCGCTTCACCAACCCGGCGCTGGAGGCAGCGGCCGAGCTGTCGGCGCGTCATATCAACGACCGGCATCTCCCGGACAAGGCGATCGACCTGATCGACGAGGCGGGGGCGCGTCTGCGTCTGCGGCCGTCGACCAAGCGGCGCAAGACGGTGCAGGTTCGGGATATCGAGGAAATGGTCTCGCGGATCGCCCGGATTCCGTCCAAGACCGTGTCCCGCGACGACCGCGCCGTGCTCAGCACGCTCGATCGCGATCTCAAGCTGGTCATCTTCGGCCAGGACGAGGCCGTGGACTCGCTGTCCAGCGCGATCAAGATGTCACGCTCGGGGCTAGACAACCGCGACAAGCCGATCGGTTCGTTCCTGTTCGCCGGGCCCACCGGTGTGGGCAAGACCGAAGTCACGCGTCAGCTCGCGCTGCATCTGGGCGTGGAGCTGATCCGGTTCGACATGTCGGAATACATGGAGCGGCATACCGTGTCGCGCCTGATCGGCGCGCCCCCGGGCTATGTCGGTTACGACCAGGGCGGCCTGCTGACCGAAGCGGTCAACAAGCAGCCGCACTCTGTGATTCTGCTGGACGAGATCGAAAAGGCGCATCCGGACATCTATAACCTGCTGCTGCAGGTGATGGACCACGGTACGCTCACCGATAACAATGGCCGGAAGGCGGATTTCCGCAACGTCATCCTGGTGATGACGACCAACGCCGGGGCGGAGCAGATGGCCAGCCGCAGTATCGGCTTCAATCCATCCGATAACAGCACGGATGGCCTGGAGGCGATCCGTCGCGGCTTTTCGCCCGAGTTCCGCAATCGTCTGGACTCCATCATCCAGTTCGCGCCGCTCAAGGGCGATGTCATCGAGCGCGTGGTCGACAAGTTCGTGCTGCAGCTCGAGGCCCAGCTCGAAGAGCGCGGCGTGGAGCTGGTGGTCGAGTCCGAGGCAAGGGCCTGGCTGGCCGCGCGCGGCTACGACGAGAAGATGGGCGCACGCCCGATGGGCCGCGTGATTCAGGAGAACATCAAGAAACCGCTGGCCGAGGAGCTGCTGTTCGGCGAGCTGGCCCATGGCGGCCGCGTGGTGGTCCGGGTGGTCAACGATGAGCTCGATCTGGATGTCTCGTCGAGCGAGAAGACGCCCGAGCAGGCCTGAGGGCGACGCGGGCGACGCGCCGCTTCGCGGGGCGCCGCCCACGTCCGGCGCAGGCCGGGCAGGTGAATCTCGACGCGGGCGTAGTGCGACAGCTATACCGCTCGTAGGTCAAATAGGGCCTAGGCTAGCACTGTTTCCGTCTAATTAATTTAAAAACAATGACCTGGCGGCAGGTCGGATTAGCGCGCAGCGCGTAATCCGACGCTCAACCCGCGGTTCCGTAGGCCCGCCTGTCGGATTACGGTGCAAGCATCTAATCCGACCTGCGTGACACCCTGCTCCCGTCTACGGGTCACAGCGGCCTTTGCGGTTTCGCATCACACGGCGTTGCGGCGCAAATCTTGTCAGGCGGCGCACAGTGCGACCGCGATGCCCCGGTTCGGGGCCGGTAACGCGGCATGGGCGCCGTCCCGTCTGCGATGGCATGTCATGCCAAGGCTTGGCGGTCGCCCCGTGTGTTCGAATGGCCCCATTCGGCGAGGGCGCGGGGTGTGATCGGGCTTGCCACGCTGTCGTTTGCAGCGACAACGAGCCCTGATCTCTATTCCACCGTGACGCGGTTGAGTTCGGCCAGGCTGATGACCCCGTGGCGCACCTTGTTGAGGCCGGCCTGGCGAAGGTTGAGCACGCCCTCCGAGGCGGCCTGTTTCTCGATGTCGTCTGCATTGCCGCCCGACATGATGATCTGGCCGATAGCATCGGTGACCGGCATCACCTGATAGATCCCCACGCGTCCGCGATAGCCGTCGGTACAATGATCGCAACCTTTCAGGTTGGCTTCATAGATCGTCAGATGCTCGATTTCCTCGACCGAGAAGCCTTCCTCGATCAGCGCATCGGGCGGGATTTCTGCTGCGGTCTTGCACTGGGGGCAGAGCCGGCGCGCCAGGCGCTGGGCGATGATCAGCGTGACCGAGGCGGCGATATTGTAGGCGGGCACGCCCATGTTCATCAGACGGGTGAGGGTCTGCGGCGCGTCATTCGTGTGCACCGTCGACAACACCATATGCCCGGTCTGGGCGGCCTTGATGGCAATTTCCGCCGTCTCCAGGTCGCGGATCTCGCCGACCATGATGACGTCCGGATCCTGGCGCAGGAACGCCCGCAGGCAGGCGGCGAAGGTCAGCCCGACGCGTGGCTGTACGTTGACCTGGTTCACGCCCGGCAGGTTGATTTCCGCCGGATCCTCGGCGGTGGAAATGTTGCGGTCCGCCGTGTTGAGGATATTGAGCGCGGTATAGAGCGACACCGTCTTGCCGCTGCCGGTGGGGCCGGTCACCAGCACCATGCCGTAGGGCTTGTGAATGGTCGACTCGAAGATTTCGCGTTGGTAATCCTCGTAACCGAGCGCTTCAATTCCCATCTGTGCGCTGGCTGGATCGAGGATACGCAACACGATCTTCTCGCCGTGCAGTGTCGGGCAGGTCGAGACGCGGAAATCAATGGATCGGTTCTTCGACAGGTTGAGCTTGATACGCCCGTCCTGCGGGATGCGTCGTTCGGCCAAATCCAGCCGTGCCATGACTTTCAGCCGCGCCGACAGGCGCATGCCGATCGCGGCCGGGGGCGAGGCCACTTCGCGCAGCACGCCGTCCTGGCGCTGGCGCACCCGGTAGCGTTGTTCGTAGGGTTCGAAGTGGATGTCCGATGCGCCGCGGTTGATGGCGTCCAGCAATACTTTGTTCACGAAACGCACCACGGGCGCATCATCGGCGTCGGCCTTGAGCGCATCGGAGCTGGTGCTGTCGCCGCCATCCTGCTCGACTGCGAGATTGTCGAGCGCGACATCGTCCAGGCCGGCCATCGCGCTGTCGAGCGCGCTGAAGTTCGATTCGATCGCGCGTTCGAGCTTGTCCTGCTCGACCAGTACCGCTTCGATCTGCTGGCCGGTATTGAAACGGAATTCGTCCAGCGCCTGCAGATTGGTGGGATCCGCCACCGCCAGATACAGCGTCCGGCCGCGCCGGAAAATGGGCAGCGCCCCGTGCTTGCGGATCAGGCTCTCGGGGGCGGCGTCGATCGGGGCATGGGCGAGATCCACCGCGCGCAGATCCAGCAGCGGCATGGAGAAAGCGCGCGCCAGGGCCCGTGCCAGGACCGGCGCACTAAGCGCCCGGGTCGCCACCGCCCGCGCCACGAACGACTCTTCGTTGCGCTGGGCTTCCGCCTGGATACGAAGCGCCGCCTCGTACTCGATGAGGCCGTCTTCGACGAGTTGTCGCGCCAGGCCGCCAAGGGTCGTCTGGCGCGTCGTGCGTTGGGTTGTCGGCATAGTTGCACCGCGTACCAAAAGCTGTCGATCCGCTGGATCGGGCCGCCGAGTACGTCAGATTACACGGGTGAACCGATGCGTCGATTGTAGGCGGTTTCCTCATGGCGTGCCATGAACTATGGTCGGGCTGTAATTCACAGCGAGAATCCACGTGAAAACGATCTTCGAAGCGCTGCGCGAAAGCCACGACAAGCAACGCCGATTACTGGCCGCACTGTGCGAGACGCACGGCGACTCCGACAAGCGGGAAGGCCTGTTTGCCGCGGTCAAGGCGGAGCTTGTGCATCACGAGAACGCGGAGGAGCGGTACTTCTACAATCCGCTGATGGAACACGACATGACGCAGGAAAAAGCGCGCCACAGCGTGGCCGAGCACCATGAGATCGACGAGCTGGTGGAGGCGATCGAAGCCACCGATTACAGCTCGCCCGCATGGCTGAGTTCCGCCCGGAAGCTCGAGGATCTGGTCACGCATCACCTGGACGAGGAGGAGCGAGAGGTCTTTCAGATCGCCGGTCGCGTGCTCGGCGACGACGAGAAGGTGCAACTCGCGCAAGGGTATGATCGGATGATGGCGGAGCAGGCCGACGGTTCGCCTTGAGGCGGTGCGGCGCCGCGTTCAGCGCGGCGTCGCGTCGTTGTCGCCGAAACAGAGCAGCGGCGCGATCGCTCTGCGCCGGCGCCCGAGCGTTCACGTACGATCCGCGGTTGTCAGCGTATCAGGCGGGAACGAAAAAGATGGTCGGAGTAGCAGGATTTGAACCTACGACCTCCACCTCCCGAAGGTGGCGCTCTACCAAGCTGAGCTATACTCCGATGACGGTCAGGACCGACGCTGGACCGAAAACTCGGCCAGCATAATCAAGGCGTCCTTGAACTGCGTCGACTCGAACGGGGCCAGGCACTCGATCGCTGCGTTGGCTGCCTCGTCGGCGCGGCCGAAAGTGTATGTCATCGCATCCGTGGATTCAATCGCTTTTTTAATCGAATCCAGCGCGCCCAGGTTGGCGTCCCGAATTGCCTGGCGCAGCGGCGCGGCTTCAACCTCGGGCGTGCGCGCCAGCGCGCAGATCAACGGCAGTGTCGTCTTGCCTTCCGACAGGTCGTCGCCGAGATTCTTGCCGTAGCTGTCGTCGCCGTGGCCATAGTCGAGCGCGTCGTCGATCACCTGGAAGGCGATGCCGAGATGGCGCCCGAAATCGGCCATCGCCTGGCATTCGGCCGGCGTGCGCCCGGCGATCAGCGCGCCGAGACGGCAGCCGGCGGCGAACAGGCTGGCCGTCTTGCGATCCACCACCTCCAGATAATCCGATTCGGTCAGGTTCGGGTCATGCGCATGCATCAACTGCATCACCTCGCCTTCGGCGATGCGGTTGGTGGCGTCGGCCAGTATCTTCATCACCTCGGGCGAGTCGAGCTCCACCATCAACTGGAACGCGCGCGAGTAAAGGAAGTCGCCGGTGAGCACGCTGGCATCATTGCCCCAGACGCTGTTGGCGGTTTCCCGCCCGCGACGGAGCGTGGATTCATCCACCACGTCGTCGTGCAACAGGGTGGCGGTGTGAATGAACTCGATGATCACCGCCAGCAGGTGATGAGCGGTGCCCTGATACCCGGCGGCACGCGCGGCGAGCACGACCAGTGCCGGGCGAATGCGCTTGCCGCCGCTTGCAATAATGTATTCGCCCAGCGTATTGATGAGCACGACATCGGAGCTCAGCCGTTTACGGATCAGCGCGTCGACTGCGCGCATGTCATTTTCGACCGGCTGAAACAGCGGCTGGATATTCATCTGTCCGGGATCGCAAAAACAGCGGCAAACTTAGGGCTGCGGCTGCTATCTGTCAAGAAAGCGGGCGCCGCACACAAACGTTGACCGGCGCCGTCCAAAGCCGTATCATTCGCGCTCTTTAAACGGGCCGAACACGCCCGCAACCTGCGTTTGGAGTGGACATGCACGCGGTAATCCGTACCGGCGGTAAACAGTACAGGGTCGCCGAGGGCGATGTGGTGCGCGTCGAGAAGCTTGATGCCGAGGCCGGCAGCACGATTGAATTGGCCGACGTATTGCTGATCTCCGACGGCGAAAACGTCCAGGTCGGCACGCCAGTGCTCGACGGCAAGGCAGTTTCTGCCGACGTGCAGAGCCATGGTCGCGCCGACAAGGTGGAAGTGATCAAGTTCAAGCGTCGCAAGAAGTACCGTCGCACGCATGGTCATCGCCAGCACTACACGCAGCTCAAGATCACCTCGATTCCGGGCGCTTGAGCGCATCGGCATCGACACCCTCGAACCGGAGGAACTAGCTCATGGCACATAAAAAGGCAGGCGGCAGTACCCGCAATGGCCGGGATTCCGAATCCAAACGCCTCGGCGTGAAGAAATTCGGCGGCCAGCAGGTCAAGGCCGGCAACATCATCGTTCGTCAGCGCGGCAGCAGCTTTCACGCCGGCTCGAATGTGGGCACCGGCAAGGACTACACGCTGTATGCCAGCGTCGACGGCACCGTGGATTTTTCCGTGAAAGGCCCGCGCAACCGCAAGTTCATTTCCGTGGTTCCGGCCGCTGACTGACAGGCGATCGGTGCTCGATCGCGAAAGCCTCGCTCCGGCGGGGCTTTTTTATGCTTGCTCGTGCTGTTGTGATAAGCCGGTCATCATCCCGCGCTGAGGGCGGACCGCATGAAATTCGTTGATGAAGCCAATCTCCGGGTCGAAGCTGGCGACGGCGGCCATGGCTGCCTGAGTTTTCGGCGTGAGAAATACGTACCGCACGGCGGCCCCGATGGCGGTGATGGCGGTGATGGGGGTAGCGTCTACCTGATCGCCGATCACAACCTCAACACGCTTTACGATTATCGAATCAACCGCGTGTTCAAGGCCGAGCGCGGTGGTAACGGCGCGGGCAAGAACCGGACCGGTGCCAAGGGCGACGATCGTTATCTGCCCGTGCCGGTGGGCACACTCTGCTATTCGCGCGAGACCGACGAGCTGATCGGTGATCTGACGCACGACGGCGAGACCGTGTGCGTGGCCCAGGGGGGCTACCACGGGCTCGGTAACGCCCGCTTCAAGTCGAGCACCAATCAGGCGCCGCGCAAGACGACCGACGGCACGCCCGGCGAAATCCGGGAGCTGCGCCTCGAGCTCAAGCTGTTGGCGGATGTCGGACTGGTCGGACTGCCGAATGCCGGCAAGTCCACGTTGCTGTCGTCCATTTCCGCGGCCCGGCCGCGTATCGCCGATTATCCGTTCACGACCCTGCAGCCGCAGGTCGGTGTGGTCGCCGCCGGACCGCTGCGGAGTTTTACCCTGGTCGATCTCCCGGGATTGATCGAGGGTGCGGCCGAGGGGATCGGCCTGGGGCACCGCTTCCTGCGTCATGTCCAGCGGACACGGCTGTTGTTTCATCTGGTCGATGCCGTGGATATCGAAGGGCGCGATCCGGTCGCGCAGATCCGCACGATCACCGAGGAGCTCGAGCGATTCAACCCGGAGCTCGCCAGGCGCCCGCGCTGGCTGTTGCTGAACAAGGTGGACGCCCTGGATGCCGACGCCGTGGCCGCACTGCGTGATCGCGTGGTGACAGCGCTGGACTGGCAGGGGCCGGTCTACACGATTTCCGCAATCAATCCGGATTCGCTGCGCGTGCTGATCGAGCAGGCGATGGACGCGCTTGAGGCGGAATCGGCACAGCAGGATGTCGAGAGTGGTCATGACGATGCCGAGTCGCCGGACGATGAGCGCGCGTGACAGTCTGACCGGCGTTCGTCGCTGGGTCGTCAAGATCGGCAGTGCGCTGTTGACGGCAGACGGCCAGGGGCTCGACCGCGACCGGCTCGATGAGTGGGCGCGGCAGATCGCGGCACTGGCGGCCGGCGGCAGTGAGGTTGTGCTGGTCTCCTCGGGGTCGGTGGCGGAGGGGATGGTGCGTCTGGGCTGGCATTTGCGCCCGCAGCGTCTCGACGAATTGCAGGCGGCCGCATCGGTCGGCCAGGCCGGGCTCGTCGAGGCATACGGCCGCGCGTTCACGACCTTCGACCGCCGGGTCGCCCAGGTGTTGCTCACGCATGACGATGTCTCGCATCGCGGACGATATCTGAACGCGCGGCGCACGTTGATGACGTTGCTGGGTCTGGGTGTGATCCCGATCGTGAACGAGAACGACGCCATCGCGATGGAGGAGATCCGGGTTGGGGACAACGATACGCTGGCCGCATTGGTGGTCAATCTGATCGACGCCGACGGCCTGATTATCCTCACCGATCAGGCGGGGGTGTACGAGGCCGATCCGCGAATTTACCCCGATGCCGGCCTGCTCCATGAGGTCGAGGCCTACGCGCCGGAACTACTCGGCATGGCTGGTGCCGGCGGCGGTGCACTGGGCCGGGGCGGCATGCAAACCAAGATCCGTGCCGCGCGCCAGGCGGCCGACTCCGGCGCCATGACCGTGATCGTCAATGGCCGTGAGTCGTGTGTGCTGGAGCGGGTCGTGGCCGGCGAGGCGCTGGGCACGCTGCTATTGCCGCGCCCGGGCGGTCGGCGCGCGGCGCGCAAGAACTGGCTGGCCGGCCAGCGCCGGGTGCGTGGGCGTTTGCATGTCGATGCGGGGGCGGCACGTGTCCTACGGGAGTCTGGGCGCAGCCTTTTGCCGATCGGCGTCACGCAGGTCGAAGGGGATTTCCGGCGCGGTGATCTCGTGGTCTGCATAGCGCCGGAGGGCGTCGAGGTGGCGCAGGGGCTGGTCAATTACGACGCCCGGGAGGCCCGGTTGTTGATGGGCCAGACGAGTGAGCGTATCCCGACCATCCTCGGCTACGATCGAGAGCCGGAATTCATCCACCGCGATAACCTGGTGACGATATCGCGCTAGCGCGCGTCATGGATGCGGGCGATGGCGCCGGGCAGGGCGCGGTGACGCGCCGTATCCGGGCATGCGGCGAATGGCTGTAACGCCGCACGGCGCGAAACGAGTCGAAATAGACATCATGGATTGACCTGCCCGTCCTCAACATTGCGTGGGTTATGTTGGGGATGGGTTAAACCCCTGACACAGAGCCACATTGAGGAGGGCAGGTCATGAATGAGATTAGCATGGACGCCAATGAGACCCGGATCGCGCAGGCTGTGCTGGAACAGCGGGTGTCGACCGTCGCCGAATACGGCGTTTACGTCGGTCTAGACGTGCACAAGGACACGATTGCCGTGGCGGTCGCGCCGGCGGGACGCAGCAGTACGCCGGCCAGCTGGGGCGAGGTGGCCAACAAGCCCAAGACGATCGCCAAGCTCGTCGACCGTTTGACCACGGCTTTTGATGGCGAGGTGATCCTGTTTTGCTACGAGGCCGGGCCCTGTGGGTACGGGCTTTATCGCCAGCTCCTGAGTCTGGGCCATGATTGCCAAGTGGTGGCGCCGTCGCTGATTCCGCGCAAGCCCGGCGAGCGGATCAAGACGGATCGGCGCGATGCCCTCAAGTTGGCCACAACGCTGCGCAGCGGCGATCTGACCGCCGTGTGGGTGCCGGATGCCGAGCAGGAAGCGATGCGCGATCTCACCCGGGCGCGTGAGGATCTCAAGGCGATCGAACGCACGGCACGCCAACGCCTGGGTGCCTTCTTGCTGCGCCACGGGCACGTGTACCCCGGCAAGAGCCGCTGGACCCAGGCCCATTTTCGCTGGATCGAGCGGATCACCATGGCCACACCGGTTCAGCAGATCGTCTTGCAGGAATATGTGGATACCGTGATCGCGGCCCAGCGTCGCGTGGCCGCCCTGACCGGGCAGATGCGCCAAGCACTGGACAGCTGGTCGCTGCGGCCGGTGGTCGAGGCCCTGATGGCACTGCGCGGCGTGCAGATGATAACCGCCATGACTGTGCTCGCCGAGCTCGGCGATCTCACGCGCTTTGACTCGCCGAGCCAGCTGATGGCATATCTGGGCCTGGTGCCCAGCGAGCACTCGTCCGGTGGTTCACGACGCCAGGGCAGCATTACCAAGACAGGCAACGGCCATGTTCGGCGCGTGCTGGTCGAAGCCGCCTGGGCCTATCGATTCCCGGCGCGTAAAAGTGATGCCATCCAGCGGCGGGCCGAACAGACCAGTGACACCGTCCAAGCCATCGCTTGGCACGCCCAGAAGCGTTTATGCGGGCGTTATCGCCATCTGATCGGCGCCGGCAAGAACACGCCGCTGGCCACCACCGCGGTCGCACGCGAATTGGCCGGCTTTATCTGGGCCATCGCCTGCGAAGTACCGGTCAATCCAGCCGTAGCCGCGTAACCGCTCGGCCGTCACCCCCATTCACAACAGGAGGATTGAAACGCATGCCTTTGGATCAGGACACGGCCGGCCCGGTTGGAGAACCCTTGAGGACCCTATGGGGCACCCGGCCAATCCGCTTGATCCCCGCCACTAGAGCAAGGCAGCTCCGCGACGAAGACATGTCAGGTCGGTACCCAATCCACGTATATCAGAGTGATCTACCGTCGCAGCAGCCGCCCGTGTTCTGTTCCAAGGGCATACGTCAAAAGACATGATGAACGAATCACGAGTCGTAGTTGACAGGTCAATCCATATCAGGGCCCAAATAGGTCGATGAATCGGCGTGGCAGCACACGGGATCCTGTCACGGGTGTGCCGGGCCGCATTCCGTGCCGCCGCGGTGCGGGCCCTGGCAGCCGGGACGCTGCCCGCCCCAAGGCATTCGAGCGCCCGCCGTCCCGCGTTGCCGTGTGCCGGGGCGCCACTACGGCGCGTTTGCGCGCGTGCCGCCGGGTCTCGCGAAAGCCCGCATGTGTTCGGCTAGGTGCCGCCGCGTGGTCGCGGACCGGGGCGTCGTGGTGCGGCGCTCGGGCGGATTCACGGCGCGCCGGCAAGCGGTCGCGTCCATGGCGCCATTGCGCACGCGCACGTCAGACACAAAAAAACCCGCCGGGGCGGGCTTTGATGTGCGCGGGGCGCGAAGGAATCAGGCCTGGGCCATCGCCTTGATCTGCGCATTCAGGCGCGACTTGTGGCGTGCGGCCTTGTTGCGATGGATCTGCCCCTTGCCGGCCATGCGGTCGATGACCGGCACGGCGTTGTTGAAAGCTTCCTGCGCGCTCGACAGATCGTTCGCGGCAATGGCTTTCTGCACCTTCTTGATATGCGTACGCACGAGCGAACGCTGCGCCATGTTGCGCTGACGATGTTCGGTCGCCTGGCGGACGCGTTTGCGGGCTTGGGCAGTATTCGCCACGGACAGCTCCTGAAATATGGGTTGGATGCCGGAAAGGCGCGCGATTATGGGTTCTGGACGCGCCGTTGTCAACTTGCACGCGCGTGTTTCGACGCGCACGCATTAAAGGCTATAGTGCGCAGCGTTTCGGCTTCGTGCATTTGCAATGGCTTCATCTCTGGCCCGATCGACCAGCGTCGTCGGCGCGATGACATTCTGCTCGCGCATTCTGGGTTTTGTGCGCGACGTCACGTTGGCGGTGATGTTCGGGGCCGGCCCGGCGATGGACGCGTTTCTCGTGGCCTTCAAGATTCCCAACTTTCTGCGTCGCCTGTTCGCCGAAGGTGCGTTCGCGCAGTCGTTCGTGCCGGTATTGTCGTCGACGCGCGACCAGGAGAGCGGCGACGATGTCAAGGCGCTGGTGTCGGCGGTGGCGGGTACGCTCGGCGTCATTCTCATCGGTTTGACCGTGATCGGCGTGATTGCCGCGCCGGCATTGATCTATGCCTTTGCGCCCGGGTTCGCGGATTCGCCGAGCCAGTTCTCGCTGGCAGTCGACCTGCTGCGCATCACCTTCCCTTATCTGTTGTTCATATCGCTGACCGCTCTGGCCGGCGGTGTGCTCAATACCTATGGGCAGTTCGCGGTACCCGCGGTCACGCCGGTGCTGCTCAACATCTGCATGATCGGCGCCGCGATCGGGCTGTCGCCGCTGTTCGCACGCCCCGAGATCGCGCTGGCCATCGGGGTCTTCATCGCCGGAGCGGCCCAGCTCGCGTTCCAGATTCCATTCCTGATCCGCATCGATCGGCTGCCGCGGCCACGCTGGGCATGGGCGGACGCGAAGGTGCGTCGTATTCTGCGCCTGATGCTGCCGATCATGTTCGGCTCATCGGTCGCGCAGCTCACGTTGCTACTGGATACGATCGTGGCTTCCTGCCTGGCGGCCGGCAGCGTGAGCTGGCTGTACTATGCCGACCGCCTGATGGAATTCCCGCTGGGCATCTTTTCCGTGGCGATCGCGACGGTCATTCTGCCGACGCTGTCGGCGCGCCATGCCAGCGCGTCGACGGCGGAGTTCTCGGCCACGCTCGACTGGGCGCTCAAGCTGCTGGCGCTGCTCGGCCTGCCGGCGATGGTGGGCTTGTTCGTGCTTGCGGGGCCCCTGGTCGCCACGCTTTTCAATTACCGCTCGTTCAATGCGCACGATGCGCTCATGAGCCAATACGCGTTGATGGCGTACTCGCTGGGGTTCATGGGGTTCTCGCTGGTCAAGGTGCTGGTAACCGGGTTTTATTCGCGCGAGGATTCGCGCACGCCGGTGCGCTGCGGCGTGATCTCGATGATCTGCGGCATGGCGATGAATCTCATTTTCGTGGGTATATTTCTGTTGATGCGTTGGCCGGCGCCGCATGCCGGGTTGGCGCTGGCCGGCTCGTTGGGCGCGTTCATCAACGCGGGCCTGTTGTTTCGCTACCTGCGCGCCAGCGGTGCCTATCAGCCGGGCGCCGGCTGGGCGGCGTTGTTGTGGCGTGTTGCGTTGGCGTGCATCGTGATGGCGGTGGTGTTGCACGTGGGCGCCGCCACCACAATGGTCTGGGAATCGCGTAGCGCGCTCATGCGCGTGGCCTGGCTGTCGTTCTGGATCGGCGCCGGCGTCGCGATTTATTTCGTCGTGCTCGGGCTGGCCGGCATCCGGCCGCGCCAGTTCCGCCTGGGCCACGGCTCGAGTCAGTGATCGGGAGTGAGTGGGAAAGCCTGATGCGCATTATCCGTTCCGTACGCGCCGCGCCAGCCCAGCCGCAGGGCTGCGTGCTGACGATCGGCAATTTCGATGGCCTGCATCGGGGGCATCAGGCGGTGATCGAGCGCGTGCACGAACGCGGCGCCACGCTCGGCCTGCCGGCCGCGTTGATGACGTTCGACCCGACGCCGCGCGCCTTCTTCATGCCGGACGACCCGCCGCCGCAGCTGTCGTCCCTGCGCGAGAAAATGGAAGATGCCGCCGCGCTGGGCATCGATCTGTTCGTGCGGGCGCGTTTCGATCGCAGCTTCGCCCAGCTGTCGCCGGAGTCGTTTCTGGACGACCTGATCCAGCGACGGCTCGGCGCGCGTGCGATCCTGGTGGGACGCGATTTCCGCTTCGGTCATCGACGCGCGGGCGATATCCATACGCTCGAACGCTTCGCCGAGGCGCGCGGCGTCGAGCTGTTGCCCGTGCCGGATGTCTGCGTCGATGGCGAGCGCGTCAGTTCGACCCGGGTGCGCGAATGCCTGGGCGTCGGCGACGTGGTGGCGGCCTCGCGGCTGCTGGGCCGTGCCTACCGGATCACCGGGCGCGTGGTTCACGGCGAGCAGCTCGGGCGTACGCTCGGCTTTCCCACCGCGAACCTGCGCCTTAAGCGCCCGGCGGCGCTGCGTTACGGCGTTTATGCGGTGCGCGTGCGGCGGGTCGACGGGCGTATGCATGCCGGCGCGGCGAGCTTCGGCGTGCGGCCGACGGTCAACGGCCGCGATGAGCTGCTGGAGATCTATCTGCTCGACTTCTCGGGCGATTTATATAGTCAGCGGATTGACGTATTCTTCGAGCACTTCGTGCGGGCCGAGGAACATTACGACTCCCTCGACGCACTGACCCGTCAGATGCATGCCGACGTCGCCGAGGTTCGACGGCTGCTGGACAACACGAGTTCGCAATGAGTCAATTCCGAGACGACGCCGGGGCCGAACGCGGCTTTGAGTTGCAGAACGCGCACTGGCTCTGGCTGTCGGCACTGGTGATCGCGGCCGATCAGATCACCAAGCAGCTCATGGTCAATCATTTTACGTTGTATGAGTCGACGCCGCTGTTGCCCTGGCTCAATTTGACGTTGGTTCACAACACTGGCGCGGCTTTCTCGATGCTGCGCGGTGCGACGCCCTGGCTGTTCGTGGGTCTCAGCGTGGCTGTGGTGATCGGTATTCTGGTCTGGATGCGTCGGCACCCGCACGACAGCCGCTTATTGGCGGCGGCGCTCAGCCTGGTGGCCGGTGGCGCGCTCGGCAACGCGATCGACCGCGCCACGCGCGGCTTCGTGGTGGATTTCGTGGATTTCCACATCGGCACCTGGCACTACCCGGCGTTCAATCTGGCCGACAGCGCCATTTGCATCGGCGCGGTGCTGATTGCAGTCGATATGCTGTGGCCCAGGCGTAACGGCTGAGCGCCTTACTCGGGTCATCGGCCTGGCGGGCGCGGCGGCTACCAGCAGGTATCGGAAACGTCCTGCCCGCTGGCGTTCGTTGCTTTTTTGGCGCCGGTCTGATCGATGGTCATGGTGCGGCAGGTATCGTTGACCTGATCTGCCTGCGCGGTGGCCGTGATGGTGTACTTGTCGTTGTTCGTGCCGGAGACGCTGGCGCTGACGTTATAGAACCCGTTCTCCGTGGTGCTCGGCAGGCCGAGCTGGTTCATGCTCGTCGCGTATTGGTTCTGTACCGAATAGTACTTCTCTTCTTCATTGGCAGCCTTGAGCAACAGGCTCTTGGCGTTTACCCGGCGTGCTTCGCGAACGTGGGAGAGATAGCTCGGATAGGCGATGGCCGCCAGGATGCCGATGATCGCCACCACGATCATCAATTCGATGAGCGTGAACCCGTTTTGTAGCAGGCCCGGGGCGTGCCGCTGCCGCTCCCGATAGCGTCTGAATCTGCGCATGCTCATCGTCGAATCTCGTGCCAGGACCGGCGACCGTTGAGGAAGTCTCGGGCCAGTGTAATGGTTGCGGTGCCGCCGCCGGTCAATGGCGTCTTGATCACCTGTGTGCCGTGGACGAGGTCGTTGAAACTCGCTCCTCGGCCGGGCGAACCGCTCTTCGAGCCGAAGCCGACGCCGGCTACGCGTGGCGTGCTGGCGTCCTGGTCGTTCACGACCCCGTCGCCGTTGACGTCGAAGATATTCTTGGCCGCCGGCCCGCCATTGACTCGGCTTACCGCCATGAAATATCCGTTGCTGGTGAGTGAGCAGGTCTGGCGGTTGATCACCGTGGTGGAAAATTCCACGTTATCGCCCACGATCGACGCTGGATTGAGCACCGCTTCGCCGCTGTCCTGTGGCAAATCGATGGCCCAGCCACGGTCCGCGATCTTGCCGTTATTGTCGATGTAGGTGACCGGATTGTCCGTTACGGTCCGGTAGCTCAGCCCCGCAATACCGTTGCTGGGGCTGATCGTGTTTACCGACTGCGATACCAGTTGATCGCGGGTGACAAACCAATTATCCGGTCGGGGCGGGGCATTATTGGTTCCCGGATCGTAGGAGATCACGTCCGGATCCCAGACGCCGTAGAAACTGTTCGGCGTGGCGCTCTGGTTGTTATTGAGCGGCTGGATATCCTGGCCGGTGCCGAAGTAGACCATCACGCCGTAGCCGATACCATTCGGATGGGCGGCGACCTGCACCTGAGTGGTGATCGGCTGGACACTGCCGTCGGCTGCCTTGGCCTGAAATATCTTTTGATCCGACCAGTCGCTCGGGTTGCTCGATGTGAGATCGAAACGCCAGACATTGCCGTACAGATCGCCTGCATACACATAGTCTGTGACATGGTCGCCGTCGATATCGACCGGGAAGGGCGTCGCCAGGCCGTTGCCCTGGGCACCGTTGACCGGCGTCGCGCCGGTTGTCAGGTGGGCGATCTCGTGGCCATCGGCGATATCGACGATATAAAGCGATGCGCCGTAGTTGTCGCTGTTGTAACCATTGGCGAATATCGCCGCCCATTCGCCATTGTGCAGACGCACGATGGACGGTTTCCCGAAGGTCTTGCCGAGCCCCGGGGCCTTGAACTCCCAGCGGACGATGCTGCCGGCATTGGACTCGCTGAAAGTGCTCGGGTCAGTGATATCGAGCCCATATACCGTGTTGCCGCCGTTGCGCAGACCGCCGACGAGCATGGTGTGCCATTTACCGTTGAAATAGGCCGGGCCGGCGGTGGTTTGACCGTCGACGAAGGAACGATGCGCGTAGGATGGGCTGGTCAGCGGGTCGTTGCCGCCGGCCAGTGAGCCGAGCAGGGTGTTCGGGATGTAAGCCAGTTTTTCGGCGCCGGTCTTGGCATCAAAGCCATGCAGCATGCCGTCGTTGGCGCCGACATAGACCATCGGGGCGCGGCTGGCCTGTTGCGATACGAAACTCGATGAGCTGCTCGGGTTGTAATAGGTCTGCCCGCTGTTCTCGGGCATGGATTGGTTCGGGTAGAGTTGGTCGTGCCACGTGCCAGCGTAGCGCAGCGGTGTAGGGCTGCCGACATAGGTCGGCACCGAGTTGATGATATCGCCGAGTACGGTATCACCACGATTACGGTAGATGCGGCCGTTGGCAACGTCGTTGCTGGCGCCGGTCTGTTCCTTGTCGCGATGGCCGCGCAGATAGGCGATGGCGTCCGGTGTGAGGCTGGAAATGCCGGCGGAGGCCAGGCCGGCGGATGTGAATGGTACGCCCGATACCGCGCCGCCGGTGGTCGAGCTGTTGCTGCGCAGTGAGGTCACAATCGTGCGCCCATCGCTCGTAGTGGCCCCTTTAACGCCGGTCAGAAGCGACGCCGCGCTCCAGAGGCGGTCCGATGCAGCAGTCGACCCGGTCTTTGCGTTGAAGGCAATCAGGTCGCCCGTCCAGTGGGTGGTTTCGTACTGTGTTTGAAACACCACCGAATTGGATGTCAGCGATGTGCTGTTGCCGGTGGCGTTGGTCAGCGTCTCGCCGCGACCGAGAATCTGGTTCAGTGCCGACGTGAATTTGCCGGCCAATTCCTGTGGCGAGGAGGCGTTGAGCAGTGCGCCGCGAGAATCGATCGCTGCGTGCCACAGGTCGTCGATTTCCTGCGGGCCCGAGGTCGGCAAGTTGCCGGCTGGATAGGGGGTACCACTGTAGGATCTAAGATACCAAGGGGGTGGATTGGCATACGGGTCTTTGTTCTGTGCTGCGTAGGCACTGTTACCGAAGATATAACCGCTTTGTCCCAGGGTGATGCCGAAAGTGGTCATATGCGGCTTCTGTTCGCAATCGACCGATTCGTCGCCCGGGCAACCCTTGGGCAGTGGCAGAACTGCGGCATTCCCGATATTGCTGGGCGGGTTGAGTTGCTTGTAGAACCGCATGGCAATATCCGCCATCGTGTTCGTGTAACTATCCGGAATCGGGGAATGGTTGCCGGTGCCGTAGTTGCCGTCTACATTGCCGACGCCGCTCACCGTGCCGTTGTTGTATCCATCGGTGAAAAGCAGTGCGTAGTTGCGTTGGCAGGGCGACTGGATGATGTTCGGGTTGTTTTCCAGCTCTCGGCCCAGGTAGTACAGGGCGGGGCGGTTGGGCGTGCCGCGTGCCTGGCTGAAATCCAGGCCATAAATCGATTGGTAGAAGTTTCGGCGGACCCCGCCGCTTTCGTCACCCACCGCTGGCAGGCTCGTCATGGTCAGGTAGGACGAGCCGTTGTACATACTGCTCAGGCGATTCTGAGCCTCTGTGATCGTACAGGTACCGACGCGGACGCGGCCGATCTGCTTGAATGCCTGAGTGATGCCGCCGCGGATCGCGAGGCTGCGCTTGCGGTAATAAGTGAACCAGTTGGCGAAGTTCTGCATTGCAGATTGATACTGCTGAGTCGTTGCAAAATTTTGAGGCTTTATTTCATAGCCTGTTAGATTTTGCTTGTCGGGGCCATAACCTGCCAAAGTTGGGCCGACGTACCCGTAATTGGCGGGAAGCGCAGTGCCTGTGTCGAGATAAAAAGTGGCCGGGAAGTATGCTATTCCGACAAGTGCGCCCCCTTGGTATCCACTATAAAATACGCTGTTCTTGGGGGATGTCTGCCAGTCCGGTTCTATGGACGTGCATCGATTTCGATAATAGCTCGTGCAATGATAACTGTCAGCGTATGTCACGTCGCCAAACGGCATGCCGTTGATTACAGCGAAGTTATATCCATCCTGATAAGTTTTTATATCTTGAGTCAGGTCGAAATAACTATCACTGACGACCGGGCTGGCCGGGACATGCGTGAAATCACTTATTGCGGGCTTGTTGACCCAAGGTTTGTAGTCAACGGCGGGATTGAAATAAGAGTGGTTGTATTGGGGCGAACGCGCGAATGCCATAATCGGGATGGGCGGCACCGCATAGTAGCCACTGTAGATTCTTCGGTCCGTAGACTGGCATCCGCCGGAATAAGAACAGTTGTTATAACCGTTTGGAAAAAGATACGCGTAGCTGATGTTGCTGTCTTGAACATAGTTGCCGCCGCTCCAGGCAGAGTTAGTGCGGCTGTTCCAAAAAAGTAGTCCGCTATCCGTCGGGAAGAGCGTTTCGAAGTCCATAGAGCCCGAGTTGTCCACGGCCACTAGGATGTTCGGCGCTAGGCCGGATCCGGTAACAACCGGTTGATCAGTCAGATTGATGGCGGAGCTGCTGGCGGCTAGAGAGTGCCCACTGACGCAGCCGAGTGCGAGTCCGATGAGCAGCACTAGCGCAATAAGACGGGTTCGAGCATGCATGCGCATCGACATCCCTAAGTGGTCACCTGATAAACGCTCTGCACGACCGCCCGCGACGCCGGCGAGCGCCCGTGAGCGCGGGCCGTGATGCGAAAGAGTATGACGGCGCCGGCAGAACCCGGGTTGAGGTCGTTCGCCTGCTCGCGGACGTATTCCACAACGTACTGCACGTTCAGACCGCTGCCGCTCGCATCGGCCGGCAGTTGATAGCTGCTCACGCCGGCCTGAGACCAGAACTGGTCGGAAAGATAGTAGCTCGTCGAGTTCGATGCGCCTGAGCCCGCGGGGATGACGGTGAGCCCCGAAGCGCTGGCATTGCAGCCGTTGTTTGCAGCGGCGTTGGTGCCTGCGGTGGGGCTCATGACCGGATTGCACTGGCGGAAGTCGGTCGAGGCGAGCAGCGTTTCCACATGACGTAATGCGGAATCCGCGGCGTCCAGGGCGCGCGACTTCTCCCGCTGATTTGTGGCCATGCGTTCCTGTAGCGTCGAAGAGTTGATCGCCGAGACCGCCAGCAACGTCAGAACGACGAGAAATACGAGGCTCGTCACCAGAATAAAGCCATCCTGGCGTCTGTTGACGACGGGCGCCGCTGGGCGGGGCATGCTCATGGACTCGGATTCCGGATCGCGATTGTACGATCGACGAGCAGGCGGGCGCGGCGATCGGTGGTCTCGAAGGTCGAGCCATCGCTGAAATCGTACTTCTGGTCGACGGGCTCTGACAGGGCCGGATCGTTGTCGGCACTGCGCAGCAGCAACTGGATCCGAACGCTGCGGACCTCCCGGGCCTGGGTGCCGGTCAGGGTAGTGACGTAGTGATCAACCCCGGCGGTCCCGTTGGTGTTCAACCCGTAGCGCACCTTGAACCGGTCGACGTTCTCGACGATCGGCTGCGTTGTCGATCCGCCGTTGCTGAATTTGGTGCATTCCAGGGTGTCGTTGCCGTTGACGAAGAACAGGACGTCGGACGTCTCGCTGGCCGCGGGGGAGCCGACCGAGCCGCCGAGGCAATCGCGCACGTCCCCGCGTGCCTGGAAACGCGCGCGCAGCGCATCGTTGTTCCCATCGGCATCGGTGGCGCCGGTGATGTAGGCGCCGTCGGGGTAATTGGCTGTCTTCGGGTTCGAGGTTGCGGGGAAAATCGTGGTTTCGGCGGCATCCAGCGCCGTGCGATAGCCCGCGTGGGCGATCGCGTGGCTCAGAACGAACTCCGCAAGGCGCGCGTTTTCCTGTAGATGCGCGGTGGCACGCTGGGCGTCGAAACTGGCGCGATTGCTCAGTAGAATCTGCAGCACGCCAGCCAACAACAGCAGGCCGATCACCAGCGCGACCATGAGCTCCACCAGCGTGAAGCCGCGTTGGTTCGCGGGCTGGCGCCCCGTCACGACACCGCTCACGGCTGGATCTCGATGGAATAACAGCGCAACCCCGTGCCGAGGCCGCCTCCGTTGGTCGCGTTCGGGCAGGCCGACACATCGCCGGTGCCGCTGCCGGCCGCCGCATCCCGGCCCCGCCAGAGTACGGTGACGTCGTAGACGCGACATGGGTCATTGCTGCTAGGGTTCGTGGGCGAGACACAGCTGACGTCCCCTCGCCCACTGGGCAGGGTGTTTGCCAGCGTCTGCTGCCATTCCCATGCGTCGTAGCTTGCCATGGCCGATGGATTACACACGGATTGCGTGCAATCAGTTTGCGGCTGCGTCGTGCCGCTGTCGGAAATCTGCGCGTAGACCAGCGAGGCGTCCGCCGCTGGATTGGCCCGGATACGGTCGGCGATATCGTTGGCCCCGATACTGGCCAGCGTCTGCGATTTGGATACATGCGTGTTGACAATGGCCACGGTCTGAAGCCCGAGCAGACCGAGCAGGCCGATCGAGATCACCACGAGTGCCACCAGGGCCTCGAGCAGGGTGAAACCATTCTGGGGCGCCGGCGAGGTCATGGCGTGCTGCTGTCGACGCGTCCGGTCGATGCCACGGTGACCGATGTGCTCGTCCGACCATCTTCGGTGGTGGCGGTAAAGGTTCGCCCTATGATGGCGAATCCGTCCGCGTTGAAACTCAAGGGCGCGTCGTGATTCGCGGTCAGTTTGACCCCGGAGCCCGTGGCGCCGTGGACACGGAGCATATTGCTGGAATGGGGTGACGTGTCGGTCGTGCTTGGGTCGGGCGCGTAGATGATCCAGCCGTCGCTCCAGACGCCGTCGTCGCGGCACGTTGTCTGGTTCTGGCTGGCGCAGACATAGACCGTTGTGCCACGGCTTACCGCTGCACTGCGTGCATAGTTCAGCGAGCCCACGAGATCATTGACGTTGCTCGCCAGACTATTGCGCGTGACCAAGCTGCGATACGACGGAATCGCGAGCGTCAGCAACACTATGGCCACGGCAATCGTGACCATGAGTTCGAGCAGCGTGAATCCGCGGATGTTGGCGGCCCCCATTGTGCCTTCCCCTTTGTTATGTTGTTAGCTTAGTCTGTTTTCATCCCGTGGCGCAGCATGGCTCGACGAGCGCTGGCGCGCAGCCGATGGACGGCGGTTGGACGACCGGCGCTCCGATGGCCGCCACACAGCGGGCGTCACTTACTAACCCGTTCAAAAGTAAAGCCACGTCACCTTGCGTATTGGCATTCGGGGTGACGGAAAAACGCAGCGACCTTGTCGGGCAGTTTTTGCAGGGAATGCAGGAGCGATCGCGCCTGCATCTTGAGTTCGTCCTTGCTCGCGATAGCACCGCGACCCAGCCGACTCTTCACATACCCCCACACCTGCTCATCCGGATTGAGCTCGGGCGAATAGCCCGGCAGGAAGAACAACTCGACGCGGCCGTCGAGGGCCTCCAGCGTCCGTCGGACGCGCTTGGCGCGATGCGTGGGATGGCCATCGACGATGAGAAAGACTTTTTCGTCCGCCGCCGTATCGGCGGCCAGGCGCTGGATGAATCCGGCAAAGACCTCGGCCGTGACCGTGCCCTCGACGAGCTGGAAACGCAGCGAGCCGCCGGGACTGATCGCCGACACGAGGTTGATCGAAAAGCGCGCTCCGGTGGCTTCAACAATCGGCGTTTCGCCTGTCGGCGCCCAGGTCGTGCCGGCGTGATAATCCGAGCGCACCCCGGATTCATCGGCAAAATAAATCCGCGCACGCTCGCGTTGGGCGCGCCGTCGAATCTCCGGATAGACCGTCTGCTTCCATTCGGCGACCGCCTCGGGTGATTGCTGCCAGGCCCGGCGTAGCGGGCGCTGCGGCGTAAAACCCAAGCGGCGGAGTACGCGGCCCACCGTCACGGCCGAAACCCGTACCCCACGCTCGCGACGCAGCAATTCCCGCACGATGTCGCGCGTCCACAAAGCAAACGCAAAGCGATACTGACGCGGGTCACTGTCCCGCAAGGCGCCGGACAGCCACTGTAGGTCGGCTGCAGTGAACTTGGTCGGCCGACCCGATTTCGCGCGATTGTAGAGCGCCTCTCGCCCCCCGTGATGGGCGCGTTCCAGCCACCGATACACGGTCCGGCGATTCACTCCCAACGCCTCGGCCATCGCCTCCGGACTTTCGCCTTGCGCGATTTGATCCACGGCCCGCAACCGAATCGCCTCTTTCGACTGCGCGTCCAGATGGCGGCCGTCATTGCTGCGCTTCGTGCTCATGATCACAGAACCTATCATATGAGGTTCTACTTATGAACGGATTAGTATAAGGTGCGAAGGGTTTACCGGTGAGCCAACATCGCCGGATGGCCGAGGGCGATGCCGACGGCGCGCGCGCACCGCGCGGGGCCGGACAACTTCAACACGCTCGCGCTGGTCGAAGCGGCCTATCGGTCCGCGGCGACGGGCGAAAGTGTCCGCCCCGAACGGTGGGGATAGCAGGCAAGTGCCCACGTTATCGTGGCTCGGCCCATGAAAAAGCCCCCGAGCCGATGACGCGGGGGCTTTTATACTGGTGCCGGGAAGAGGAATCGAACCTCCGACCTACTAATTACGAATCAGTTGCTCTACCGACTGAGCTATCCCGGCGAAACTTGCGAGGCGCGGAGTATAAAGAAAGCGCGCGAATCGGACAACGCCCATGCGCGGCCGGTCGGCGGTGGGATCGTGACCATGGGAAAAGCCCTGGCCGCGGGGCTTGCATGGCGGCATACTGCGGCTCGAAAATACTATCGTAATGCGTCGGCCGGGCGCGGTTTCGCGAGTCACCGGCGATTCAGCCAACGGTCCATAGATTTTTGGGAGAGGTGGCAGAGCGGTTGAATGCACCGGTCTTGAAAACCGGCAGGGGTGCAAGCCCCTCGTGGGTTCGAATCCCACCCTCTCCGCCATACAACAAATTGCGCGTATTCGTGGCGTGGCCGGGAGAGGCTGCGACACCACCGTTATCACTACTATGGAGGATAGAGCGCAATGCAAGACCAGGTTTTGATCGACACGGCTCGTCAGTTGATGACGTACGGCAAGGGGCTGCTGGCTGCCGACGAATCCACCGGCACCATCAAGAAGCGACTCGACAGTATCAACGTCGAATCGACGGAACAGACCCGCCGAGCCTATCGCAATCTTCTATTCACGACCGCGGGCGCGGAAGAGTTCATCAGTGGCGTGATTCTGTTCGAGGAAACGCTCTTTCAGAAAGCCGACGACGGCACGCCTTTTCCGGAATTGCTGGCCGGCAAGGGCATGATTCCCGGGATCAAGGTGGACCAGGGCGCCAAGCCGTTGGCGGGAAGCGCAGAGGAGAAAGTCACCGAAGGCCTCGACGGGCTGCGCGAGCGCCTGTCGACCTATGCCGAAGCGGGCGCGCGTTTTGCGAAGTGGCGCGGCGTCATCGATATCGCGGAAGACCGGCCGAGCGATTATTGCATTCAGGTGAACGCGCATGCGCTGGCTCGTTACGCCGCGCTGTGCCAGGAAGCGGGTATCGTGCCGATCGTCGAACCCGAAGTGCTCATGAACGCCGAGCACTCGATCGAACGCTGCCAGCAGGTGACGGAGGCGGTGCTCGATGCCGTGTTCGCCGAGTTGAAACAACAGCGTGTGCTGCTGGAAGGCATGTTGCTCAAGCCCAACATGGTCGTCTCGGGCAAATACTGCGCCGAGCAGGCCGGGGTGGACCAGGTGGCGGACGCCACGCTGCAAAGCCTGAGGCGTTGCGTGCCGGCGGCGGTGCCCGGCATTGTTTTCCTGTCCGGCGGGCAGGACGATGAAGACGCCACAGCGCATCTGGATGCGATGAATCGCCGGGGGCCGCAACCCTGGACGCTTTCGTTCTCGTTCGGTCGCGCGCTGCAGACGCCGGCACTCAAGACGTGGGCCGGGCAGGCGGATAACGTGCCCGCGGCCCAACGGGCGTTTCTCAAGCGTGCCCGCAACAATGGTGCGGCGGCGCGCGGCGAGTACAACCCCGACATGGAAGACGCCGCCTGACCGCTGGTCGGAACTGCGATTCCGTGGCCCGGGCCGTGATCGGCTCGGGCTTTTTTATGCACGTACCGCGAGCCCCGGTATTGCCGATACACTGAAGACTATGGATACGCAGGCCATATTGCGCGCCAACCCGCTGTTCCGGAATCTCGACCGCCGCGCGCTGCGCACGATCGCCGCGCGCGCGGAGTGGGTGGAAATCGGGGGCGGGGAATATCTGTTTCGAGCCGGTGACGATAGCGATGCGCTGTATGTAATCGTCAGCGGCCGGATTCGTGTCGTCCGCCCGCGTGACGACGGGCCGTCGATGCATATGGGCGAGCTCGGCGCGGGCGAGATGGTGGGCGAGATCTCCATCATTCGCGAGCAGAAGCACTCTGCCGATGGCCTCGCCATGCGCGACACGCAGCTGCTGCGCATCTCGCGCGCGCAGTTCGAATCGCTGGTGACACGTTACCCGCAGGCGATGCTGCAGGTGACCCGTCTGATCGCGGATCGCCTGAGCGACATGTCGCCGATGGCCAGCCGCGACAGCGTGCAGAGTGGCCGGACGTATGCCGTGGTGCCGGCGCACCCCGGGGTGGATGTGGCGGGTTTCTCGCGCGCGTTGTCCAGTGCGCTGGCGGCGTATGCGCCGACATTGCGTATCGACGCCTCGCGCGTGGATACGGCGCTGGGCGACGGGACGGCCGAGGCCGATCTGGGCGCGGGTGAGTCGCACCGGACGCTCACCCGCTGGCTGACGCAGCTCGAGGAACGCTATCGCTACCTGATCTATCAGGGCAGCGCCGAGCCCGACGCCTGGACACGCCGCGGGCTGCGTCAGGCCGACCGCGTACTGATCGTGGCTTATGGCGAGCAGTGGCCGTTTCTCTCGCGCAATCTGGCCTGGTTGGGAGAGCAGGCGCTGCGCGCGCCGATGGAGGTCGTACTGCTTTACGGCCAGGACGACGAGTATTCCGCACTCGGCTGGCGTCGGGTGGCGCGTGCCGGCTTCCATCACCGCGTGGCGCGTGATTATCCGCCGGACCAGATGGCGCGTGTCGCGCGGCTCGTCTCGGGCCGGGCGAATTGTCTGGTGCTGGGCGGCGGCGGGGCGCGTGGCTTCGCCCACGTCGGCCTGGTGCGGGCCATGCACGAAAAGAACATCCCGATCGACGCCGTGGGCGGCACCAGCATGGGGGCGCTCATCGCCGGCATGATCGCAATGGGTGACGACGCCACCACCATGCTGGCGCGCCTGCGCGAGACGTTTGTCACCGGCAAGTATCTCAATGATTATTCGCTGTCGCGTATCTCGTTGATCACGGCAGAGAAATTCCGCCGGCAGCTGGGCGCGATCTTCGGCGACCGGCTGATCGAGAACCTGGATATCCCGTTCTATTGTCTGTCGACCAACCTGTCGCGCAGCCTGCCCGTGGTGCACGACGAGGGCGAACTCGCCACCTGGGTCGCGGCGAGCATGGCCGTGCCGGGCATTGCGCCGCCGACCGTCCATCGCGGCGAATTGCTGGTGGACGGCGGCCTGCTCAATGCGATTCCCTTCGACACCATGGCCGAGATGGGGCGCGGGCACGTGATCGTCTCCGACGTCAGCAGCGAGTCGACGCTGACCGTGGAAATGGCCGACGATTCGCCCACGACCTCGCTGCTGTCACTGGGGGCGGCCGGGCGGCATCTGAACATGTTTCGCATTCTGTTCCACACCGCCACGCTGTCCAGTGACCGCGAACGCCGGGAGATCGACGCGCGTGCGGACCTGGCGCTGCACATGCCGGTCGAAGGCATCGGCATGTTCGACTGGGACAAGCTCGATGATGTGGTTTATCGCGGCTATTGTTACGCCGACCAGAAGCTGGACGAATGGCGGGCCGCCCTCGAAGCCGCGGGTGAGCGGGGCGATGCGCTGGGCCGGCCGGCCATGGCCGGGCTGCGCTCGACGCCGTTGTCCACGGTCTGACCGGCCGTCGGGCGGTCACGAACCGCCGAGCAGTGCCCCGATCAGCGCGTAGTAGATACCGGCCAGCTGATCCACATGGGCTGCCTCGATGTGTTCGTCGATCTGATGGATCGAGGCGTTCAGCGGCCCGAGTTCGATGACTTCGGCGCCGGTCGGCGCGATGAAGCGGCCGTCCGAAGTGCCGCCAGCGGTCGAAAGCGTCACGTCGTGGCCGCAGCACTGGCGAATGGCACGGCGCGCGGCATCGATCAGGGGGCCGCTCTTGGTGATGAAGGGCTCGCCGGAAAGGCGCCATTCGATGGCGTGGGGATCGACGCCGTGGCGGCCGCAGTAATCGCATACGACGGCATCAATCGACGCGGCGCTCTGCAACGGCGAGAAGCGCCAGTTGAACACCGCGTCGGCGTCGCCGGGAATCATGTTCTCGGCCCCGGTACCGGCGCGCAGATTGGAGACCTGGAAAGACGTCGGCGGGAAGAAGGCATCGCCGTCGTCCCAGCGATGCGCGGTGAGGTCGTGCAACAGGCCGATCAGACGGTGCAGGGCGTTGTCGGCGCGCTGCGGATAGGCGACGTGGCCCTGCCGTCCGCGCACGCGAATGCGGGCGTTGAGACTGCCGCGACGCCCGTTCTTGATGGTGTCGGCCAGCTCGTGGCTGCTGGAAGGTTCGCCCAGCAGACAGAAATCGATGCGCTCGCCGCGTTCTTCCAGCCAGCGCATCACGGCCCGGGTGCCGTCGATGGCCGGGCCTTCTTCGTCGCTGGTCAACAGGAACGCGAGACGGCCAGGGTGACCAGGCTGTTCGGCGCGAAACCTCTCGGCCGCGCACACCATGGCGGCGACGCTGGATTTCATGTCGGCCGCCCCGCGACCGTAGAGCCTGCCGTTAACGATCTCGGCGGCGAACGGATCGTGCGACCACTGTTCGGCCGGCCCGGCGGGCACCACATCGGTGTGCCCGGCCAGGCAGAGCAGGGGGCCGGATTCGCCGGCCACGGCCCACAGGTTGTCGACCGGGCCGAACCGTAAGCGCTGGATCGCAAAGCCGGCGGCTTCCAGTCGGTCGGCGAGCAGATCCTGACACCCGGCGTCCTCGGGCGTGACCGAGGGGCGGCGGATCAATTCACGGGCGAGATCGAGCGCGGGCGTTTCCGGCATCAACGGCTGCCGCCGGCGAGCGCGGTTTCGTAGCGCGCCCGGGAGAATCCGGCCAGTGTTTCGCGCGGCGTTTCCAGGATCGGCCGCTTGATCAGCGTGGGATGGGCGAGCAGTACCGGGATCGGATCGGTCTCGGCCGCCGCACGCTGGTCGGCGTCGAAATCGCGCCAGGTCTTGCTGCGCTTGTTGAGCAGCGCCGCGTCGCCCAGCGCTTCGCGCCAGGCTTCCAGGCGTTCGCGGCTGACGCCATCTTCACGCACGTCGATCCAGGAATAATCGATACCGGCGTCATCCAGCCACTTGCGGGCGCGGCGACAGGTGTCGCAGGTCTTGATGCCAAACAACTGCGCCATTATTGGACGTTGCGCAGCAGTTCGTTCACGCCGACCTTGGCGCGGGTCGATGCATCGACTTTCTTGACGATGATCGCGGCGTTGATGGAATAGCGCCCGTTGTCGCGCGGCAGGCTGCCGGCGACGACCACCGAGCCGGCTGGTACTTCGCCGTGGATGATTTGGTCGGCTTCGCGGTCGTAGATCGGGGTCGAGGCGCCGATGAACACGCCCATCGAAATCACCGAACCGCGGCCAATGCGCACGCCTTCAACGATCTCCGAGCGCGCGCCGATGAAGCAGCCGTCCTCGATGATGGTCGGCGCGGCCTGCAGCGGTTCCAGCACGCCGCCCAGGCCTGCGCCGCCGGACAGATGCACGCCTTCGCCGACCTGGGCGCAGGAGCCGACCGTGGCCCAGGTATCGATCATCGTGCCGGCGCCGACATAGGCGCCGATATTCACATAGCTCGGCATGACCACCGCGTTGGGTGCGATATGCGCGCCGCGGCGCACCATGGCCGGTGGCACGATGCGCGCGCCCTGTTTCCTGAAGGCCGCCTCGTCGTAGTCGGCGTACTTGCCCGGTACCTTGTCGAAATACTGGGTGTGTCCGCCGTCGATCGGCGCGTTGTCGCGCAGGCGGAACGAAACCAGCACGGCCTTCTTGAGCCATTCATTGACCTTCCAGCCATCGGCCGTGGGTTCGGCGACACGGGCCGAGCCGTCATCGAGCATGGCCAGTGCGGCTTCGACCGCCTCGACGATGGTCGGGTCGGCCGAAGAAGGCGACAGTTGGTCGCGGTGGTCGAAGGCGTCCTCGATGATCTGCTGTATTTCGGCCATGGTCTTTTCGCTCAAGGGTGCATTTCAAGCGCGCGAGTTTAACGTGGAATCACCGTCTGACGCAGCGTCGCCATGTCGCAAGACAGTCGGCGCGGCGCAGGACGCGGCATGCGCGCGGACCACGGCGGCGAACTGATGCCCGGCTTCGCTCAGCCGTTCGCCGCGGCGGGTGAGGATGCCGAACGGCGCCAGCGCCTGGCCGAGCGTGATCGGCAGGCGGGTGAGCACGCCGAAATCCAGGTAATCCCGGACCACCGATTCGGCCATCACCAGGATGGCATCACTGCGCTTGACCAACTGCAACGCGGCGAAGATCGAACCGCATTCGACGACGTCGCGCGGCGAGACCAGCCCGCGCTGTTCCAGCTCTTTTTCCAGCGCCTGGCGCGCGGGTGTTTCCACGGGTTGCAGCAGCCACGGCCATTCCTCGAGCAACCGGGAAAGTTCGATACCCGACTGGCCGACAAGCGCATGGCCGCGCCGAACCACGGCGATCATGCGCTCGTTGCCGAGTGGCTCGAAGTCGAACTCGTTGTGCTGGAGCGCCGAGGAGAAACGCGCGATCGCCATGTCGATCTGGCTGCGCGAGAGCAGATCCAGCAGTTGGTCGCTGGTCTCGCCCATGAGTCGGATGCGCAGCAGCGGCCGGTCCTGCTTCATCTCGATCACGGCCTGGGCGACAAGATCCGGCGCGGCGCCCATGATGGCGCCCACCGCCAGCTCGCCGCCGTCGCCGGTGCGATAGCGCTGCAATTCCTCGGCGCAGCGGTCCAACCGCGTGAGCGCGTTGTGGGCGAACGACACCAGCACGGCGCCGAGACGGGTCGGCGCCACGCCCTTGGCGTCGCGGGTGAACAACTCGCTGTCAAAAGTGATTTCGATCTCGCGCAGCATGCGGGTGGCCGCCGGCTGCGAGATATTCATCGCCTCGGCCACGCGATGCAGGTTGCGGCGCTCATCGAGCAGACGGATCAGCAGCAGGTGCTTGTAGCGCAGCCGATTGAGCAGGGTGGTGCGGGAAACCAGGGCCATGGGCCGACCTGTCGAACGCGGAAAGTTTCAATACCTTAATGCTATCGGTCTGGCGATGTGTTCGACATTGGTCGAATGAACGCTGAGCTAAGGCGTTACACGTTACTTTGAAAAGCTTGAAGCGTCGGCATTTCCGGCGCCCGATAACAAGATCGTATCGGCTTTCATGTGGGCCGTATTGGTCGCGGCTTCCGAGCGGCTGTTATTCCAGTAGCCGATTCAAGACACGACGGGCGTACACGGGAGCGTTTCACGATGGCGATGCCGACGATCAAGCAGATTCGTGCCTATACGGTGCGTGGTGGCGGGGCCGACTATCACGATCAGGGCGAAGGCCACTGGATCGATAGCCAGATCTCGACGCCGATGAGCAAGTACCCGGAATATCGCGCCAAGCGGCGCAGTTTCGGGCTCAACGTGCTGGGCACGCTGGTGGTCGAGGTCGAAGCCAGTGACGGCAACATCGGCGTGGGCGTGACCACCGCCGGCGAAATCGGTGCCTTCATCGTGGAAAAACATCTGGCGCGCTTCATCGAAGGCCAGAAGGTCACCGACATCGAGCTGATGTGGGACCAGATGTTTCACGCCACGCTGTTCTATGGCCGCAAGGGCATCGTGCTGAACACCATCTCCGGTGTGGATCTGGCGCTGTGGGATCTGCTCGGCAAGGTGCGCGATGAACCGGTGCACGCCATGCTCGGTGGCCCGGTACGCGACGAACTGATTTTCTACGCCACCGGCGCGCGGCCCGATCTAGCCAAGGACATGGGCTTCATCGGCGGCAAGCTGCCGCTCAGGCACAGCCCAGCCGAATTCGACGCCGGCCTGAAGGCGAATCTCGACCAGCTCGCCGATATGCGCAATCGGGTGGGCGACGATTTCTGGCTGATGTTCGATTGCTGGATGAGCCTGAACGTCGAATACGCCACCCGCCTGGCGCATGGCGCCGCCGAATACGGCCTGAAATGGATCGAGGAGGCGCTGCCGCCGGACGACTACTGGGGCTATGCCGAGCTACGCCGCAACGTGCCGGTCGGCATGTGGGTGAATACCGGCGAACACGAGGCCACCCGTTGGGGCTTTCGCATGCTGCTGGAAATGGAATGCTGCGACGTGATCCAGCCGGACGTCGGCTGGTGCGGCGGCATCACCGAGTTGATCAAGATCTCGGCGCTGGCCGATGCGCATCAGAAGCTCGTCATCCCGCACGGCTCGTCGGTCTACAGCTACCACTTCGTGATCACACGGCATAACAGCCCGTTCTCCGAGTTCCTGATGATGGCGCCGGAAGCCGACAAGGTCGTGCCGATGTTCACGCCGTTGCTGGAAGGCGAGCCGGTACCGGAGAACGGGCGCATCAAGGCCTCCGCACTCGACAAGCCGGGCTTCGGCGTGACCATCGCGGCCGACGCCGATCTGGCGCGGCCCTACGAGCACTAGAGCCAGGCCATGACTGTTCGTGCTTTCGAGATGCAGCTCACGCCGGGGCAGGCCGCCGAATATCGGCGGCGCCACGACGAAATCTGGCCGGAATTGGTTGATGCGTTGCGAGCGGCCGGCGTGCGCGACTACCGCATCTTCTGCGATGAAGACACCGGTCGGCTGTTCGCGGTCATGCATCTGACCGGCGAGCACACGGTCGATGTGCTGCCAGAGCACCAGGTGATGCAGCGTTGGTGGGCGTATATGGCCGACCTCATGGAAACCCGACCCGATAATTCGCCGGTCGAAGTGCCGCTGATGCCGGTCTTCACGCTCAGCGCGGAGGCCGATGATGCGAGTTGTTGATCCCCACGTGCATTTCTGGCGGCTGGATCTCGGCAATCAGCCGTGGCTGGAGAATCCGCAGCCGAATTTGCTGGGCGATTACTCGCCGATGGCGCATGATTTCGGCCCGGCCGACCTGCGTGCCGCGGCCGGCGATATCGAGATCGCGGCGGCGGTGCATATCGAGGCCGATGCGGTTGACCCGTTACGCGAAACCGAATGGCTCGCCGGCTTGCCGGATTCGGTTGGCGCGGACGATCTACCGACGGCACTCGTGATAGGCGCCGATCTGTCGAAGCCGGACGCACGCGACGCGCTGGAGCGCCAGATTGCAGCCAGCGAGCGCGTGCGCGGCGTCCGCCAGATCCTGAATGTGCACGCCGATCCGTTGTTCGACTATGTCGGGCGGCATTACATGCGCGAGCCGACATGGCGCGCGAACTTCGCCTTGCTGGCCGAGCTCGGCCTGTCGTTCGATCTGCAGATCTATCCGGATCAGATGCCGGCGGCCGCGATCCTGGCGGCCGAGCATCCGGATGTGCCGTTCGTGATCAACCACGCCGGCATGTACGTCGACCGATCGAGCGTTGCCGGCTGGCGCGCCTGGCGCGACGGTCTGCGGCGGCTGGCCAGTCTGTCCAACGTGGCGATCAAGCTGTCCGGCTTCGGCATGCTGGATCACGACTGGAAGCTGGGTTCGATCCGCCCGCTGATTCTCGAGGCCATTGATGCTTTCGGCGTCGAGCGCTGTCTGTTCGCCTCGAATTATCCAGTAGACGGGCTGTACGCCGGCTACGATGCGATCTGGCAGGCCTATGCCGATGTCGTGGCGGACGCGGGGACTGCCGTGAAGCAGGCGTTATTCGCGGACAACGCACGGCGGCTGTATCGCTTGCCGGGTGAGGAAAAGGTTTGATGCTGCTCAAGGACAAGAATATTTTCGTGACTGGTGGATCGCGCGGCATCGGCCGCGGTATTGCGCTGGCCTGTGCCGAGCACGGCGCGAACGTCGCGATCAGCGCCGAGGATACAGCGGCCGAGCGCGAGACGCTGGCGGCCACGGCCGCCGAGATCGAGGCGCGGGGCGTGAAATCCGCCTGGGTGGCGGCATCGGCCGAGAAACCGGAAACCGGCGATGTGCTAGTCGAGACCGCGATCAACGCCTTCGGCCGGCTGGATGTCTTCATCAACAACGCCGGCATCTGTCCGTTTCATTCATTTCTCGACATGCCGCGCGAGACGTATCTCAAGACCGTGGACGTGAACCTCAACGGCGCGTTCTTTGCCGTGCAGGCCGCGGCCAACCAGATGGTCAAGCAGGGGGATGGAGGGGCGATCATCGCGGTCAGCTCCATTTCGGCGCTGGTCGGCGGCGGCATGCAGACCCACTACACGCCGACCAAGGCCGGTGTGCTATCGCTGATGCAGTCCACCGCAATCGCGCTCGGCCCGCACGGCATCCGCTGCAACGCGCTGCTGCCGGGCACGATCGAAACCGATATCAATCGCGAGGATCTGTCGGATGCGGCCAAGCGCGAGTACATGATCTCGCGTACGCCGCTCGGGCGGCTGGGCGCGCCGGACGACATGGGCGGGCCCGCGGTGTTCCTTGCCTCCGATCTGGCCAAGTACGTCACCGGTGCCGCGTTGTTGGTTGATGGCGGGCTGTACGTCAACCTGCAGTGACCCACATCACGTTTACGGAACACGCCATGGAACTTCCTGCCAACGCGTTCAAATCCAAACTGGCCGATGCGCCGCTCTATGGTTGCTGGCTGGGCCTGGCCAATGCCTACAGCGCCGAGATCGTCGCCACCGCCGGTTTCGACTGGCTGCTCATCGACGGCGAGCACGCACCGAACACGGTGGTGACCATTCTCGATCAGCTGCGGGCGATCGAGCCCTGGCCCGCGGCGCCGATCGTGCGGGCTGTCAACCACGATCCGGCGCTGATCAAGCAGCTGCTGGATATCGGCACACGCACGCTCATGGTGCCGATGGTCGAGACCGGCGCGCAGGCCGCCGCGCTGGTGGCGGCGATGCGTTATGCCCCGGGCGGCTTCCGCGGCATGGGGGCGGGCGTGATCCGCGCCGATCGCTGGGGCTCTGTGCCCGACTACGCCCAGCGCGCCGCCGAATCGCTGTGCCTGATCACGCAGGTGGAATCCCCGGCCGGGGTCGAGAATGTCGAGGCGATTGCCAACACCGAGGGTGTGGATGCTCTATTCGTGGGCCCGGCCGATCTGTCGACCAATATGGGCCACCTCGGCAACCCGGGCCATGAGGAGGTGCAGGGCGCGATCCGGCGCGTGCTCGAAGCGACGCACGCCGCCGGCAAGGCGGCCGGCATTCTGGCGCCCGCCGAGTCCGATACCCACCGTTATCGCGAGGCCGGTTTCGATTTCATTGCCACCGGGCTCGACGTGGTCATGCTCAAGCGCGCCGCCGATGCCAACGCCGCCCGCCATCGCGGCGGCTTGCCGGTCGCGGAGCGCGGCACCTATTGATCCGGAGCGGGCGTTACCCGCATCCATTCAGCGAGGAGATCGAAATGAGCGACGTGACGACTTATCAGAACTATATCGGTGGCGCGTTCGCGCCGTCGGCATCCGGCGAGACCCGCGACAACCACAACCCGGCGACCGGGGCGCTGCTGTCGCGCGTGCCCGAGTCCGATGCCAACGACGTCCAGCGCGCGGTCGAAGCCGCCCGCGGCGCGCAGAAGGCTTGGGCCGCCCGGCCGGCGATCGAGCGCGCGAGCTATCTGCATGCTTTGGCCAATAAGATTCGCGACAACGTCGATCACCTGGCGGCGATCATCGTGGCCGAGCAGGGCAAGGTGGCGGGCCTGGCCGAGGTGGAGGTGAACTTCACCGCCGAATATCTGGATTACATGGGCCAGTGGGCGCGCCGCATCGAGGGCGAGATCATCGAAAGCGATCGCCCGGGCGAGCATATGTTCCTGTTCCGCAAGCCACTGGGTGTGGTCGCCGGCATCCTGCCGTGGAACTTCCCGTTCTTTCTGATCGCCCGCAAGATGGCGCCGGCGCTGGTGACCGGCAATACCATCGTCATCAAGCCGAGCGAGGAGACCCCGAACAACTGCTTCGAGTTCGCGAAGTTGCTGGATACCCTCGATCTGCCGAAGGGCGTGTTCAACGTGATCTCCGGCGGCGGGGCGACCACCGGCAACGCGCTGAGCGCCCATCGCGACATCGACATGATCAGTTTCACCGGCAGTGTCGCCACCGGCTCGGCAATCATGCACAACGCCGCGGACCACATCACCAAGGTCAACCTCGAGCTCGGTGGCAAGGCGCCGGCGATCGTGCTCGACGACGCCGATCTCGATCTGGCGGTAAAAGCGATCAAGGATTCGCGGGTGATCAATAACGGCCAGGTCTGCAACTGTGCAGAACGGGTCTATGTCCAGCGCGGCGTGGCGGCGGCCTTCCAGCAGCGGATAGCCGAGGCGATGCAGGCGACCACCTACGGTGATCCGGGTGCGGATTCATCCGTGGACATGGGGCCGCTGATCAACCGGAAAGGCCTCGACAAGGTCGCGGCGATGGTCGAATCTGCCCGGCAATCCGGCGCCGAAGTGCTCACCGGCGGACAGGTCGCGGATCTCGGCCAGGGCTTCCACTACGAGCCGACCGTGCTCGCGGCCTGCACGCCCGAGATGGACGTGATGCGGGACGAGATCTTCGGGCCGGTGCTGCCGATTCAGGTGGTCGACGATCTCGACGAGGCGATCGCCCTGGCCAATAACTCGGATTATGGGCTGACCTCGTCGATCTACACTCGCGACCTCAACGCGGCACTCAAGGCCTGCCGCGAACTCGAATACGGCGAAACCTACGTCAACCGCGAGAACTTCGAGGCCATGCAGGGCTTCCACGCCGGCGCCGGCAAGTCCGGTATCGGCGGCGCCGACGGCAAGCACGGGCTGTATGAGTACACCCGCACGCATGTGGCGTACATCCAGACCTGAGGCGGGCGCTCGCCGGCGGGCACGACGCGCTTCGCGGCCCGCCGGCAACCCGTTGCCTCACGGCCGTCGGCGCCGCTCAGTTGTCGGACTGGTCGAGTTCGGCCGTCATCACGGTGCGCAGTTCCCGCAATATGTCGTCGTCGCGAATGGCGGTCTGCTGGCGGTCGGTGATGAAGAATACGTCCTCGGCACGCTCGCCGATGGTCGCGATCTTGGCGGTTTCCAGCAGGATGCCGCAGCGGTGGAAGACATCGCCGATGATCGACAGCAAACCCGGGCGGTCAGCGGTCATGATCTCCATCACGGTGCAGTCGCGCTCGGTCGCCTGCGTGAAGTAGATCTGCGTGGGCACGTTGAAATACTGGTTGCGCCGTCCCTGGCGGCGGGTCACGTCGATGCTCTCGACCATGGGGTCGGCGATGGCCTGAACCAGCGCGGCTTCGACCTCGCCGCGGCGGTAGGCATCCTCGACGGGGTGGCCGTCGTTTTCGGCAATCACGTAGGTATCCAGCGTGTAATCGTCGCTGGTGGTGTTGATCCGTGCATCCATGACCGATAGGCCGAGCTGGGCCAGTACGCCGGTGGTCACGCCGAACAGATAATCGCGATCGCGGGTGTAGACGAACAATGTCGTGCCCTGCTCGGGAATCTCCGAAATCGACACCAGCGGGGTTTGGTCATCGCCGTGGGTGATGATCGCCCGGGTCTGGCGGGCGATCTCGTCGGCGCTGTGACGCAGGAAGTATTCCGGGTCGAAACGCGACCAGAGGTTCTTGAAATGGGGCGTGTTGACGCCGGCTCGGGTGAGCATCGCGGCCGCGGCGCTGCGGGTTTCCGCAATCAATTCGTCGCGGTCGAGTGGGTCGTCCAGGCCGCGCTCGAGTGCCCGTCGCGTGTTGTTGTACAGATCGGTGAGCAGGCTTTCCTTCCACGAATTCCAAAGGTCCGGATTGGTCGCTCGGATATCGCAGATGGTGAGCAAAAACAGACGGTCCAGGCGTTCGCGCGAGCGGACTTCACGCGCGAATTCGTTGACCACCTGCACATCGTTGATGTCCCGGCGCTGGGCGGTCATCGACATCAGCAAATGGCGGCGCACCAGCCAGCAGACCAGATCCGTGTCGTCGGAGGAAATACCATGGGCGTTGCAGAACTCGCGCGCATCCTCGGCGCCCAGCTCCGAATGATCGCCGCCGCGGCCCTTGGCGATGTCGTGCATCAGGCCGGCAATGTAGAGAATCTGCGGCTTGTTGAGTGCCTGCATCAGTTCGCTGGCGAAGGGCATTTCGTCGTTGAACCGCGGGATCGCAAGCCGTCGCATGTTGCGGATCACGAACAGAGTGTGTTCGTCCACGGTCAGCGTATGGAACAGGTCGTACTGCATGCGGCCTATAATCTGCCCGAACTTCGGCAGGTAACGCCCGAGAATGCCATAGCGATTCATGCGGCGCAGGGCGCGGGTAACACCGCTGCGCTGACGCAGAATCTCAGTGAAGAGTCGGCGGCAATGAATTGAATTACGGAAGTTATCGTCAATCAGGCGACGATCCCGACGCATCAGCCGAAGGGTGCGGGCACGGATGCCGTTCAGGCCCGGCCGGGTTTGCATGAGGTAAAAGATTTCCAGCAGCGCGCTCGGCGTCTGCACAAAGACCTTGTCGTGGGTGACCTCAATGAAGCCGTGGCGCGCCTGAAAGCGATCATTGATCGGCTTGGGCCGCTCGTCCTCGGTGGCATGCAGGATCGCCTCGGAAAAAAGCTGAAGCAGAACATCATTAAGCGCAGATAACGCCTTGATGTTACGATAGTAAACCTGCATGAAGCGCTCGACTGCCAGGGTATTTTCAGCGTCGTGATACCCCAGCAGATCCGCGATCTGGATTTGATGGTCGAACAACAGGCGGTTCTCGTTACGCCCGGTGAGTATGTGCAGCGCGAAGCGCACCCGCCAGAGAAAGGCCTGGCCGCGATGCAGTTCGGAGAACTCGCGCCGGCTGAGGAAGCCGTAGTCGACCAGACCGTCCAGCGTATGTGCGGCGAACTGACGCTTGGCGACCCAGGCGATGGTCTGGATATCGCGCAGCCCGCCGGGAGATTCCTTCACGTTGGGTTCGAGCTTGTAGGCGGTCTCGTCGTAACGCGCGTGACGCGCCGCCTGTTCCTCGATCTTGGCATTGAAGAAATCGGCCGATGACCAGACGTATTCGGCCGACGTCGCGGCGCGCATCCGGGCGAACAGGGCCGGGTCGCCCACCAGCACGCGCGATTCCATCAGGTTCGTCATGATAGTGATGTCGTCGGCGGCCAGTTCGGCGCAGTCGGTCGGCGAGCGCACGCTGTGCCCGATTTCCAGGCCCAGGTCCCAGAGGTAGGTCAGAAAGCCTTCGAGCGCCGGGCCCACCGTGTCCAGCCGGTTATGCTGATATAGCACCAGCAGGTCGATATCGGATTGCGGCAGCAGTTCGTTGCGGCCATAGCCGCCGACGGCGACCAGGCAGGCGCTGTCGGTCGCGACCAGCTCGCGCCAGGCGTGCACCAGCACCGCGTCCACGACTTCGCAGCGCGCACGAACCAGCCGCGTGATGGACTCGCCGTGCCGGAACGCGTCGGCGATATATTGCTGACCCTCGTCGAGCGCAGCGCGCACGGATTTGGCGTCGCGGATGTCGAGTGCCCAGACACGATCGAGAAACCCATCCCAGTCGGTCAGCCCGACCGATTCGAGTTCTTCAACGGGCAGGTTGGACGTCATCTCAGGCGGTGACGAGCTGGCTCGGCGTGAGAATCTCGACGCCGGTGTCCGTGACCAGGAGTGTGTGCTCCCATTGGGCGGACAGGGAGTGATCCTTGGTCACCACGGTCCAGCCGTCGGGCAGCATCTTCACGTGGCGCTTGCCGGCGTTGACCATGGGCTCGATGGTGAAGGTCATGCCGGCCTCCAGCCGCATGCCACTGCCGGGCTTGCCGTAATGCAGCACCTGTGGCTCCTCATGAAAGCCGCGTCCGATGCCGTGCCCGCAGTACTCGCGTACCACCGAACAGCGCTCGGACTCGACGTAGGCCTGGATGGCCGCGCCGATGTCGCCGAGCGTGGCGCCGGGTTTGACCTGTTCGATGCCGATGTACAAGGCCTTCTCGGCGATATCCGACAAGCGCCGGGCCTTGATCGACGGCTCGCCAGCGAAATACATGCGCGAGCTGTCGCCGTGGAAGCCGTCCTTGATCAGCGTCACGTCGATATTCAGGGCGTCGCCTTTCTTGAGCTTCTTGTCGCCCGGGATGCCATGGCACACGACGTGGTTGATCGAAGTGCAGATCGACTTCGGAAACCCGTTGTAATTGAGTGGGGCGGGGGTGGTGCCGAGTTCATCCACCATGTATCGGTGACAGATGGTGTCGAGTTCGTCCGTGGTCACGCCGGGTTGGACGTGGGGTCCGATCATGTCCAGCACCTGCGCGGCCAGGCGGCCGGCCTCGCGCATCTTGTCCTGTTCCTCGGGCGTCTTGATTGTCGCGCTCATCGCGTTCGATCCTTGCCGGTGGCAGAATGACAACGTCGCGTGGGCGCGACGGTGGCCTGTGAAGGGCCGCTATGGTATAAACCGCTCGCGTTCGCGGCAATCCGCAGCGTTCGGGCGGCGTTTTCATCGCCCGAATTTTTCGAAATACACACGCGTATCGACACATGGTTCAGGGTGCCTCTTGCCCATTCCGGGCCGGGGTTGTTCCATGGGATGCGCGGAGGCTCAACCCGGAGAAAACCTATGAGCGAAATCAGCATGCGTCAGCTGCTGGAAGCAGGCGTGCACTTTGGCCATCGCACGCGCTACTGGAACCCGAAGATGTCGCCTTACATCTTCGGCCAGCGCAACAAGATTCACATCATCAACCTTGAGCAGACCCTGCCGCTGATCAAGGATGCTTACAACTATATCAGCCGTCTGTCGGCCAACGGCGGCAGCATCATGTTCGTCGGCACCAAGCGCGCTGCGCGCGAGGCGATCGGCAAGCAGGCGCAGCGTGCCGGCATGCCGTTCGTCAACTACCGCTGGCTCGGCGGCATGCTGACCAACTTCAAGACGGTGAAGAACTCGATCCAGCGCCTGCACGATCTCGAGCAGATGATCGAGGACGGCTCGATTCGCAAGCTCAACAAGCGCGAAGGCCTGGATCTGTACCGCGAGCGTGACAAGCTCGAACGTTCGATCGGCGGTATCAAGGAAATGACCAGCCTGCCGGATGCGTTGTTTGTCATCGATGTCGGCTTCGAGAAGATCGCGATCGACGAGGCCCGCAAGCTGGGTATCCCGGTCGTGGCCGTGGTCGATACCAACTGCTCGCCCGAAGGCATCGATGTCGTCATTCCGGGCAACGACGATGCCATCCGCGCGATTCGCATCTATAGTGAGATGGTGGCCGACGCGGTGCTCGCCGGCCGTGGCAGCAAGGGCGATTTCTCGGGCGAGGAGGAAAACCTCGTCGAGACGCAGGCGGAAGGCCAGGCACACGAACCGGGCAAGCCGGCCGAAGCCCAGGAGGCGAGCAAGGTGACCCAGAACACGGTCATCCAGGAATCGCAGGGTGAGGCCGAGCCGCGGGCCACCGCGTCGCTGGGCGACGTCGCCTCGGTGCCGGCCGAAGAGCCTGCCCAGTCCGATCCGAAAAAGGCCGATCAGTAAGACCGGCCGGCCACACGGCACTCAAGGCAGCCGGCCTGGCCGGCTGCCCCGTTGACGGATTAACAACGACCGAATTCTGGAGAATCGACATGGCAATCAGTGCCTCCCTGGTCAAGGAACTGCGCGAGCGTACCGGCGCCGGCATGATGGAGTGCAAGAAGGCGCTGCAGGCGACCGACGGCGATATCGACGCTGCGGCCGAGAACATGCGCCGTGAGGGGCTCGCCAAGGCCGACAAGAAGGCGGGCCGCGTGGCCGCCGAGGGCCGCATTGCAAGTGCCACATCGGCCGACAACACCGCTGCGGTGTTGGTCGAGGTGAACTGCGAAACCGACTTCGTGGGCAAAAACGAAGCGTTCATCGAATTCGCCGAGCAGGTCGCTCAGCTGGTGCTCGAAAAACAGCCCGCGGATGTGGACGCGCTGGGTGATATGGACCTGGGCGGCGAGACCGTCGAGGACAAGCGGCGTGCCCTGATTTCCAAGCTTGGCGAGAAGATTACGGTGCGCCGGTTCGAGCGGGTCAACGCTGTCGAGGGCCGCATCGACGTGTATTCGCACGGGGCGCGCATCGCCTCCGCGGTGGCCGTGTCCGGCGGCGACGACGAGTTGTTGCGCGACTTGGCGATGCACGTGGCGGCTTCGGCGCCCGCGCATCTGTCGGCCGAGGACGTGCCCGAACAGCGCCGTAATGCCGAGAAGGAACTGCTCATGGCGCAGGCCCGCGATTCCGGCAAGCCGGAGGAGATCATCGAGAAGATGGTCGAGGGGCGGCTGAAGAAGTTCCTCGGCGAGATCACGCTGATGGGGCAGCCCTTCGTCAAGGATCCCGACCTGACGGTTGAGAAGCTGGTTTCCCAGCGCGGCGCGAAGATCGAGTCCTACGCCCGCCTGGAAGTGGGCGAGGGCATCGAGAAGAAAGAAGAGGACTTCGCGGCCGAAGTTCGCGCACAGGCCGAAAAGACGGCCTGATCGCACCAGCCGACAAGCCGGTTGCCATCGGGCAGCCGGCTTTTTTTTGTTCGGTGTCACTGCGGGTTGTTCGCCGCGTTGTGACATAATTCGCGCGTTTGAATGCGACCGACCAGGACAATCTGCCCATGATCGACAAGCCGACGCCGAGTTACCGCCGCATCCTGCTCAAGCTCAGTGGTGAGGCCTTGATGGGCGGCGCGGATTTCGGTATTGCGGCGGAAGTGGTCGAGCGGCTCGCCATGGAGATTCGCGAACTGGTCGAGGCAAGGGTACAGGTGGCTCTGGTCGTCGGCGGCGGCAATATATTTCGCGGCATCGGCCTGGCCGGGCGCGGGATGGACCGGGTCACCGGTGATCAGATGGGTATGCTGGCCACCGTCATCAACGCGCTTGCGCTGCAGGATGCGGTCGAGCACGCCGGGTTGAATGCCCGCGTCATGTCGGCGGTCCGGATCAATCAGGTGTGTGAGGATTATATTCGCCGCCGTGCGATCCGCCATCTGGAGAAGGGACGTGTGGTGATCTTCGCCGCCGGTACCGGCAACCCGTTCTTCACCACCGATTCGGCTGCCAGCCTGCGTGCGATCGAGATCAATGCCGATCTCATGTTGAAGGCGACCAAGGTCGATGGTATCTACAGCGCAGATCCTTTCACCGACGACAACGCGCTTCGCTATACCCATTTGACCTACGATGAAGTCATAGACCAGCGCCTGGCCGTGATGGATACCACCGCGATCGTGTTGTGCCGTGACAATGGCATGCCATTGCGGGTGTTCGACATCAACCGGCCGGGCGACTTGATGCGCATCGCCCGGGGGGCCGAGGATGTCGGCACCCTGGTCGATAACAATACGACGAGAGCCAATCGATGATCGACGATATCCACGACGACGCCAACAAACGCATGGCAAAGACCATCAGCGTCATGCGTGACAATTTTTCCAAGATCCGCACCGGCCGCGCGAGCACCAGCCTGCTCGATCATGTGACGGTCGATTACTACGGTGTCGAAGTGCCGTTGAATCAGGCTGCCAACGTGGCTACCGAGGATGCCCGCACCCTTTCCATCATGCCCTATGAAAAGAGCATGGTGCAGAAGATCGAAAAGGCAATCATGACCGCCGATCTGGGCCTCAATCCGTCCACCGCCGGCCAGGTCATCCGGGTCGTGCTGCCGCCGCTGACCGAGGAGCGGCGCCGTGACCTGGTCAAGGTGATTCGGCAGGAGGCCGAGGATGCCCGGGTTGCGGTGCGCAACGTGCGCCGCGATGCCAATGCGGACCTGAAGGAGCTGGTCAAGGAAAAAGAGATTACGGAAGACGACCAGCACGACGGCGAGGTCCGTATCCAGAAGCTGACCGATCAGCATATCGAGCATATCGACAGCCTGCTCCAGGAGAAGGAGCAGGAACTGATGACGGTCTGATCGGCGCGCGGCAGATGAGCATTCCAGAACATGTGGCCGTGGTCATGGACGGCAACGGCCGCTGGGCCAGCCGGCGCGGGCTGCCGCGCGCGGCCGGGCACCGGGCCGGCGCCAAGATCGCGCACGAGATCGTGGAGACGGCGTCGAAGGCCGGCGTGGGGGCGCTCACGCTGTTCGCTTTTTCCAGCGAGAACTGGAAGCGCCCGCGGCCCGAGGTTCGTCTGCTAATGGATCTGCTGCGACGCACCATCCGCAAGGAACTGGCGTCGCTGGATGCCAACAATGTCTGCATGCACTTCATCGGCAATCGCACGCGGTTTTCCGCGGCGCTGGCCAACGAAATGCAGTCGGCCGAACAGCGGACGGCCGGCAATACCGGCCTCCAGTTGTTGATTGCCGTGGACTATGGCGGTCGCTGGGACATCGTCGAGCGGGCCCGTGACCTGGCCCATGCCTGCGCCCGGGGCGAAATCGACCCCGACTCGATCACCGAAGAGTATTTCAACCGGGGCTTGAGTCTCGGCCCGTTCGGTCCACCGGATCTGTTCATCCGCACCGGCGGTGAGCGGCGCATCAGTAATTTCCTGTTGTGGGATCTGGCCTACAGCGAGCTTTATTTCACGGACGTGCTCTGGCCCGACTTTGCCCCGGAGCAACTCTACGACGCACTCGACTGGTACAGCGGCCGCGACCGGCGTTTCGGCACGCTCGCAGCGCCAGCGGTCCAGCGCTGAGGCATGCTCGGCACCCGGGTTCTAACGGCCGCGGTGGCACTGCCGCTGGCGGTGCTCGCGATTCTGTTTCTGCCGCCCATGGGCCTGGCGGTGACGGTCGGCGTGCTGATGCTGGTCGGCGCCGGCGAGTGGGCGGCGCTGGCCGGGCTGGCGACGCTCGGGCGGGTCGTGTACGTGGCCGCAGCCGGGGTTGTCATGGCGCTGGCGCTCGGTCTGAGCGAGTCGGGCGGGCCGGTATCCTCGGATGCCGTGGTCCTCGGGCTCGCGGCTGTCTTCTGGGTGGGCGCGATCGGGCTCGTGATCCGGTTTCCGGCGCGCTGGCATGCCACGCTCGGCCGGCGACCGGTGGCGCTCGTGGTGGGGCTGATCGTGCTGGCCGCGCCGGTGGTGGCGGTCGCCTACATCGATCAGGCCGATCAGGGGCCGTTGCTGGTCTTGCTGCTGTGTTTGATGATCTGGGGCGCCGACACCGGCGCTTATGTGGCCGGGCGCACGCTCGGGCGGCACAAGCTGGTGCCGCGTGTCAGCCCCGGCAAGACGATCGAGGGCGCCGCCGGTGGGTTGGCGACGGCCATGATCCTCGGCGCGCTCGGTGCGTTAGTGCTGGGGCTGGACGGCTGGCGTACACTCGGCGTGGCGCTGCTCGGGGCGTGGATCGCGACGATTTCGATCGTGGGCGATCTGACCATCAGCATGTTCAAGCGCTCGGCCGGCGTGAAAGACAGCGGGCGGCTGTTTCCGGGCCATGGCGGGGTGCTCGATCGCCTCGACAGCATGCTTGCGGCTGCCCCGTGGTTTGTCATCGGCCTGCACTTGGTGCTGCTGGCGGCCTGACCGCGGCGCCAGCCAATTATCCACACCGTCTCAGCGGTTGATCAGGGGTAGGATGCGTTACGAAGACCGACGGTATGGCTTGTCCCGGTGTGCCTGGCCGCAATCGCTGGCGGGGTGCTAGCCCATGACGCAGTGGTTGATCTCGGCCGCGGCCTTCGCCGTCGCTATTGGCATCCTGGTTTCGATCCACGAGTTCGGTCATTACTGGGTGGCACGCCGTCTTGGCGTGCGCGTGCTGCGCTATTCGATCGGTTTCGGTCGCAAGATCGTCGGCTGGACCAGCCGCAAGACCGGCATCGAGTACTGGCTGGCTGCGATTCCACTGGGCGGCTACGTGAAGATGCTCGACGAGCGCGAAGCGCCCGTAGCCGACGCCGAAAAGCGCTACGCCTTCAATCGGGTGCATCCCTGGCGCCGGATCGCAATCGTCGCGGCGGGCCCCGGTGTGAATATCCTGTTCGCCATCGCCGCCTATTGGCTGGTGCTGTTGCTGGGCGTGCCCGGCGTCAAGCCGATCCTGGGCACGCCGGAGGCTGGCACCCCTGCGGCGCGCGCCGGATTCCACGCCAAGGATCGCGTGGTCGCACTGGCCGGTCAGTCGATCGACGACTGGCAGGGGCTGCGTTTGGCGCTGATCGAACGCGGGCTGGACGGCAAGCCGGTTCAGGTCACCGTGAAAACCCCCGACGGCACGACGCGTCGACTCACGCTTGATCTGACCCACGCCCCGAGCGATCCGGAGAAATTGTTCAAGGCGGTGGGGTTAACACTGTATCAGCCGCCAGCGACACCTCGGATCGGCCAGATTCAGCCCGGTTCGCCAGCGTCGCGCTCAACCCTGGCCCGTGGCGACGCGGTCCTGTCGGTTGACGGTCAGTCGGTCGATTCGCCGCAGGCATTGGTGAATGCAGTACGTGCGCACCCGGGCCAGCGCGTGAGCATGAAGATCCGCCGCGACGGTGATACGCAGGAGATCCATATCCGGCTGGCCCAGCGCAAGACCGCAAAGGGCGGCGAGATCGGGCATCTCGGTGCCGCCATCACGGTGGACCCCGCCGCATGGCAATCGATGCAGACCGTGCATCGGCTCGGTCCGCTGGCCGCGATCCCTGCGGCGGTGCACAAGACCTGGGAACTCTCGGCCCTGTCCGTGCGTCTGATCGGGCGGATGATCATGGGGCAGATTTCCTGGCACAACGTGGGAGGCCCGATCCAGATTGCCACCTACGCCGGCCAGACGGCCCAAATCGGGCTGGTGGCCTTCATTAGTTTTCTGGCTTTCATCAGCGTCAACCTGGCGCTCATAAACCTGTTGCCAATCCCGGTGTTAGACGGGGGGCATCTTCTGTATTATGCGATCGAATGGATTCGGGGGCGGCCCCTCTCTGAGGCCGTTCAGGCCGCGGGCCAGCAGGCGGGCATGGTCGCGTTGCTGATGTTGATGGCCTTGGCTTTCTATAACGATATCCTGCGCTTGCTCGGGTAGCGGAGCTCAATTATGAATGGAGTGGTGAAGCGTGCGGCAGGCGCGCTCTTGGTCATGTATGCGGCAGGCGCGTGGGCGCAGTCGTATGACTTCCAGATCGGCAATATCAAGGTCGAGGGCGTGCAGCGGCTGGAGCCGGGCACGGTCCTGACCTATCTGCCGGTCTCGGTCGGTGACCAGATGACCGAGGCGCGCGCGCAGCAGTCGACTCGCGCGCTTTATGACTCGGGCCTGTTCCAGAACGTGGCCCTGAAGCGACGCGGCAACACCCTGATCGTGGATGTGTCCGAGCGGCCGGAGATCGCCAGCTTCAAGATCGAGGGCAACAAGGCGATTGGCGGCAAGAAGCTCAAGAAGGCCCTCAAGAAGCAGGGGCTGGCGCAGGGTGAGCTGTACAAGCGTTCGCTGCTGGACTCGCTGCAGCAGGAGCTGCGGCGCCAGTACTACGCCAACGGCTATTACAGTGTGAAGATCCACACCCACGTCAAACACCTTGGCAACAACCGGGTGGCGATCGACATCAAGGTCAAGGAAGGCCCGATCGCGTCCATCAAGGACATCAACATCATCGGCAACCACCAGTTTTCGGATGCGCAGCTCAAGAGCGTGTTCAAGCTGAAGTCGCACAAGCCGTTCTATACCCACCCGCTGACGTTCTGGAAGCATCCGGACCGTTACTCGCGCGAGAAGCTGGTGGGCGATCTGGAATCGCTGAACTCCTATTATCAGGACCGCGGCTATATCCGTTTCAATGTCACCTCGGTTCAGGTGTCGTTGTCGCCCGACAAGAAGCACGTCTTCATCACCATCAATGTCGATGAAGGGTCGCAGTACAAGATCAAGAACTACAAGTTCGCCGGCGACATGATCGTGCCGGAGGCCACGCTGCAACGGCTGGTCAAGGTGAAGGACGGCCAGATTTTCTCGCGCAAGAAGGTGCAGGATTCGGTCAAGGCGATTACCTCCGGCATGGCCGATTTCGGCTATGCGTTCGCCAACGTCGATCCGCTGACCAAGATTAACGACAAGAAAAAGACCGTCGATCTGACCTTCTTCGTCAACCCCGGGGAACGGACCTACGTCCGCCACATCATCTTCAGCGGCAATTCGAAGACCAACGACAAGACGCTGCGGCGCGAGATGCGTCAGTTCGAGGGCGCGCCGTATTCGCGGCGTGCCGTGCAACGCTCGCGCACCCGTCTGGCGCGGCTGCCGTTCATGCAGGACGTCAAGGTCAATACCAAGAAAGTACCCGGCTCGAATGACCTGGTAGACGTCGACTATAACGTCACCGAACGCGCGGCCGGCCAGATCAACGCGGGTATCGGTTATTCCAACTCGGAAGGCTTCCTGATCAATGGCGGCGTGAAGGAAACAAACTTCCGCGGTACGGGCGACACCATCCAGCTCAATGCCCAGACCAACTCGTATGCCAAGAGTGTGTCGGGCAGCTTCACCAATCCTTACTTCACCCCGGAAGGCGTTTCACGCACGATCTCCGGGTTCTATCGCAAGACCAGCCAACTGGTTCGCACCGGCTCGAGTTTCGACCTCAACTCCGTTGGCGGCGCCGTCACGTTCCATTTCCCGATCACCGAATATTCCAGCATTCGGGCCGGTCTGGGGGTCGAAGACAATCAAATCGCCTCGACCATCAACAAGAACGGCAATCAGGTGGTGTCCGACCAGGTTGCCAAGTTCGTGCGCAATAATGGCAAGAGCGCGCTGACTTATGAGCTGCGTACCGGTTTCGACCGTGACACGCGTAATCGTAGCTATTTCGCCACGCGCGGTTCGGACACCAAGGTATTGTTCAATATCAAGGGCCCGGGCTCTGATCTTGAGTATTACAAGGCGAGCATCGAGCACGAGCGTTATCTGCGTGTCGGGTCGTGGATTCCGAAATTGTCCGACAAGGTGGTGTTGCAGCTCGACGGCAAGGTGGCTCAGACCGCGATCTGGGGCAAGGGTACGGACGTGCCGCCGTACGATAATTTCTTTGGCGGCGGCGCCCAGTCGGTGCGTGGTTTCCGAAACGGTGGCCTGGGTCCGCAGGACTCGTTCAACAATCCCTACGGTGGCCAGTTCCTGACCACATTGCAGACGGACCTGGTCATTCCGACGTTCCTCAAGTCCGACGACAAGACCACTCGGTTCAGTCTGTTCTATGACATGGGCAACGTCTACGCCAATGCGAGCGATTTCAACGCCTCGAAGATGGGCAAGTCGGCCGGTGTGGCGTTCGATTGGTTCACGCCGTTCTTCGGCTTGCTGCGGGTCAGCTACGCGCCGTATGTCAGCAAGGCCCAGCCCAGCGACAACGTCAATCGGTTCCAGTTCTCCTTCGGCGCCAATTTCTAGGGCCAATAGGTGGTGATGCGCAGATTGGCATGCAGCCCGGTTTGGTTAGTCGTCGCGGTTCTGGCCGCGACGATCGGGACCGGTTCGGTCGCGGCGCAGCCGACCCGTCCGCCCCCCAAGATCGGGGCAGTCGATCTCGATCGGCTGGTGCGGGAATCGCCGCAGGCGCAGACGGCCAAAAAGAACATGGCCGAACGGTTCGCCAAGCGCAAGCAGGCTCTGGAAAAGGCTTCGAATACGCTCCAGGCCAAGATGGATCGGCTCAAGGAAAAAGCGGATTCCATGAGCGACGATCGGCGCGATCAGCTGTCGGCCGCGATCCGTGACGACAAGCACCAGCTCCAGCGCAAGCGGTCGCGGTACAACGACGACGTCTCCGATGCCGAGCAGAAGGAGCTGGCCCACATGCGCTCGGATCTGCGGCAGGTGATTGATGATTATGCCAAGAACAATGGCTACGACCTGATCGTCGGGGACTCGGTGCTTTACGCCAGCGACTCGGTCGATATCACCGATGCCATACTGCAGCGGCTGAAAAAGCAGTCGGCCGATGCCGCGCGGACGAATGACGCACCCACCGGCGCCCAAAAGGCCGATTGAACGAGGGAAAAGCCGTGGCCGACTCGACCGCGTCGACACGATTCCGTGCCGCAGATCTGGCGCGACGGTTTGGGCTGGAGATGGTCGGCGATGGCGATGTCATGGTCGCAGGCGTCTGCAGTCTCGATCCCGGCCATGAATACGGTCTCGGGTTTGCCGAGACGGTCCGGCAACGCCAGCGGGTCGAGGCCAGCCGTGCCGGCGTCATTATCGTGCCGCGCGAGCTCGCCGGCATCGACCGGCCGGCGCTGCTGATCAGCGATACCCCGCGTTTGAGCTATGCGCGCGTGGCCACGGTTTTCGACCGGCCGGCCCCGGCTCCCGGTACGGCCGCCAGTGCGGTCGTGGCGGCCAGCGCGCGGGTTGCGGCCTCCGCCAGCATCGGCGCCCATGTAGTGATCGGTGAACGGGCCGTGGTCGGCGCCGGGGTAGTGATCGGCGCCGGCAGTGTGATCGACGCGGATGTCAGCCTCGGCGAGAACGCCGTGATTGGTTCGCGGGTGACGATCTGTGCGAATACGCGAGTCGGTGCGCGCGTACGCATTGGCTCGGGAGCGGTGCTCGGCGAGCGTGGCTTCGGGCTGGTGCCCGGGCCCGCGGGGTTTGAGCCGGTTCCGCAGCTGGGCGGTGTGTGCATCGCCGACGATGTCGAGATCGGTGCCAACAGCACCATCGATCGCGGCGCGATCGAGGATACGGTCGTGCGCACCGGGGCGAAGATCGACAACCAGGTCCACGTCGCACACAACTGCGTGATCGGGGAGCACACCGTAATCGCCGGCTGTACCGGAATTGCCGGTTCGACCACGATCGGCGCGCGCTGCATGATCGGCGGCGGCGTGGGTATCGGCGATCACGTCACCATTGCCGATGGCGTGATCATCACCGCGGCCAGTCAGGTGCCCAAGGATATTGTGGTCGAAGGAGTATACTCGTCGACCTTTCGTGCCATGCCGGCACGAAGCTGGCGCAAACGGCTGGCGCTGTTCCGGGCGCTCGATCGAATCGAGGCCCGGCTCAAGCGCGTCGAGACGACAAACGGGATTGCTGGAGACCCTTGATGAACGAACAGGATGGAATCCGAGAAATCATGAAGAGGGTGCCGCACCGGTACCCGTTTCTTCTGGTTGATCGGGTGCTCGAATGCGAGCCGGGCAAGTCGATCACGGCGTTGAAGAACGTGACGGTCAACGAACCATTCTTCGGCGGGCATTTCCCGGGCCATCCGGTGATGCCCGGCGTGCTGATCCTCGAGGCGCTGGCCCAGGCCGGTCTGATTCTGGGCATGCGCACGGTCGATGCCGACGACGGGACCATCGTGTATTTCGCGGGTATCGACAAGGCACGCTTCAAGCGCCAGGTGGTGCCGGGCGACCAGCTGCTGCTCAAGCTTGAAATCGATTCCGCGAAGAAACGGCTATGGCGCTTCGACGCCGCAGCCTGGGTGGGCGACGAGCTGGCGTGTCGTGCTCAGGTCATGGCCATCCCGAGCAAGCCGGCGCCAGACGAGGTCGAATAATGCCGGTCGACGCCTCGGCTCAGGTTCACCCCGAAGCGCAGATCGATGACGACGTCCATATCGGGCCGTTCACGGTGGTCGGTCCGCACGTCAGGATCGGCGCGGGCTCGCGAATCGGGCCGCACGCGGTGATCGACGGGCATACGACGATCGGTCGCAACAACAAGGTGTCCCAGTTTGTCTCGCTTGGCGCCGAGCCGCAGCATCGCGGTTACAAGGGCGAGCCGACCGAGCTGGTGATCGGCGATGGCAACACGTTTCGCGAGTATTGCAGCGTGCATCGCGGCACGTTGTTCGACCACGGTGTGACCCGCATCGGCAACGACAACCTGCTCATGGCGTATACCCATGTGGCGCATGATTGTGTGCTCGGCAACGGCATCACCATGGCCAACGGCGCGAGTCTGGCCGGACATGTTCATATCGGCGACCACTGCGTCCTGGCCGGGTTTGCACTCGTCTACCAGTTTCGTCATATCGGCACGCTGGCCTTCCTGGCTTATTGCAGCGGGGTGGTTCAGGACGTACCGGCCTTCGTACGCTCGGCCGGCTCCCCGGCAGAGCCGCACGGCATCAACTCGATCGGTATGCGTCGTCTGGGGTATTCCAACGACGAGATCGCGGCCGTGAAGAAAGCCTATCGCATCCTGTATCGGTCCAAGATGGGCCTGGCGGATGCCAAGGAGGCGATTCGCGAATACGCCGAAACCAGCCCCGCCGTGGCCACGATGCTCGCGTCGCTGGATAACGCCCAGCGCGGCATCATCCGCTGACCGTCGACGGCGGCTCGGTGGCGTCGATGGCACGTCGCGCTCCGGTCTTTTTCATCGTCGCCGGCGAGGTGTCGGGTGATGTGCTGGCTGCGGGACTCATTCGCGAGTTGCGCCGGCGCTATCCGGAGGCACGGTTCCTCGGTGTGACCGGGCCGCGCATGGTCGCCGAAGGCTGTGAATCGCGGGCGGACATCGACGCGCTGTCGTTGTTCGGGGTGAGCGAGGTGATCGGCCAGATCCCGCGCCTGCTGCGGCTTCGCCAGCGCCTGTATCGCGAAGTCACGCGCTGCCGGCCCGATGTCTTCATCGGCGTCGACGCGCCGGCCTTCAACACCCGGCTGGAACAACGCGTGCGGCGTGCCGGCATCGCCACCGTCCATTATGTCTGCCCGACCGCCTGGGCCTGGCGCGCCGGGCGTACGCGCGGCATTCGCCGCGCTGTCGATCTGATGCTGGCGATCTTCCCGTTCGAGCCGGCATTCTTCGCCGCACACGATATTCCCGTCACCTTCGTCGGCCATCCATTGGCCGACGCACTGCCGGCGCACCCGGACGCCGCGGCCGCGCGCCAGGCGTTGGACATGGATCGGGACGCGCACTGGGTCGGCCTGCTGCCCGGCAGCCGGGGGGCCGAAGTCAGCCGGCTCGGGCCCCGTTTTCTGGCCGTTGCGCGCTGGCTGCGACGCCGCGACCCCGGCCTGCGCTTCATCGCGCCGATGGCCAATGCCCGCGCGCGCCAGCGCTTCGAGGCCGATCTCGAGGATTTTCCCGATCTCGACGTACGACTCGTCGACGGGCGATCGCGCGAGGTCATGCGGGCCGCAGACGCGCTGTTGGTGGCCTCGGGCACGGCAACGCTGGAAGCGCTGCTCGCCAAGACACCGATGGTGGTGGCCTATGAACTGTCGCCCGTCAATTACTGGATTGCACGCGGGCTCGATCTCATCAAGACTGAGTTCGTGAGCATGCCGAATCTTTTGGCTGGACGACGCCTCGTGCCTGAACTGCTGCAAACCGATGCGCAGGTGCCCATGCTCGGCGCCTGGCTGTATCGGCTGGTGCATTCGCCGGCCGCGCGCGCCGCCCAGATCGATGCCTTCGAGGCGATTCATGCGGGTCTGGCGCGCGCCGCCGATACCCGCGCCGCCGAGGCGGTGGCGGGTCTGATCGAGGCGCGTTCATGAGGCCGCGCGCCGGGCGCAAGTTTGCCTGTCCGGTGGTGGCGGGAATCGACGAGGTAGGGCGCGGGCCGCTCGCCGGCCCGGTGGTGGCAGCGGCGGTAATCATGCCGCCCCGACCGCTGCCGAAAGGGCTGACCGATTCCAAGGCGTTGACCGCCGAGGCGCGCGAAGCTCTCGATATCAAGATCCGCGAGCGCGCCATCGCCTGGGCCATCGCCGAGGCCTCGGTGGCCGAAATCGATCGTTACAATATTCTGGGTGCCACGCTGCTCGCCATGCAGCGCGCGGTGGCCGCGTTGTCGGTTCAGCCGTTCGCCGCCTGGATCGACGGCAATCGCGCGCCGGCGCTGTCGCTGCCGATGCGCACGGTCGTCGGCGGCGACGGCCGTGTGCCCGCGATCAGTGCGGCGTCGGTGATCGCCAAGGTGGCGCGGGATCGTCAGATGGTCGAGCTCGATCGGGCCTATCCGGGCTATGGCCTGGCCGCACACAAGGGCTACGGTACGCCCGCACACCGCGACGCGCTCGCGGAACTGGGCCCGACGCCGATCCATCGGCATAGTTTCGCGCCGGTCGCCCGCGCCGCGGCGGCCCGGCAGACCACGCTGAATTTCACGTTAGGATAGGAGGGCTGCGGCCCCCGAGTTCGAGGATTATCGATGACGACGCCCTTCGTCCATCTGCGCGTTCATACCGAGTATTCGCTGTCCGACGGCATTGTGCGCATCAAGCCTTTGATGAAGCAGGTGGCCGAGGCCGGCATGCCGGCGGTCGGCGTGACCGACAACGTCAACCTGTTCGGCATGGTGAAGTTCTACAAGGCCGCGCTCGGGGCCGGTATCAAGCCGATCGTGGGCGTGGATCTGCTGGTGGACGAAGGTGCGGCGCCGGCCTCCCGGCTGACCCTGATCGCCCAGCACCGCGAGGGCTATCGCAACCTCTGCGAAATCCTCACGCGGTCGTACCTGCATGGCCAGACCGGCGGCCAGGTGCTCACCCGGCGCGAATGGATCGTGGAGAAGTCGGACGGGCTGATCGCGGTGTCCGGCGGCATGAGCGGCGATACCGGCCAGGCGCTGCTGGCCGGCAAGACCGAACTGGCCGAGCAGCACGCGCGCCACTGGCAATCGATTTTCGGCGATCGCTACTATCTGGAGGTCACGCGTTGCCAGCGCAGCGGCGAGGCCGCCTGGCTGGCGGAGACGGTCGGCCTGGCCCTGGCCACCGATATTCCGATCGTGGCCACCAACGACGTGCGCTTTCCCGGCGCCGACGATTTCGATGCCCATGAAGCGCGCGTGGCCATCCACGGCGGCTATACGTTGGCCGATCCGCGCCGGCCACGCCACTACACCGCCGAACAGTATCTCAAGACGCCCGAGCAGATGGTCGAGCTGTTCGCCGACCTGCCCGAGGCGATCGAGAACTCGGTGGAGATCGCGCGTCGCTGCAATCTCCAGCTCACGCTCGGCGAGAACGTGCTGCCGGACTTTCCGGTGCCCGAAGGCCACGATACCGATTCGTTTCTCAAGGCTGAGTCCGAGGCCGGGCTCAATGAACGCCTCGCAGACCTGTATCCGGACGCGGACGTGCGCGAGACCAGGCGCGAGGAATACGAGAGCCGGCTGACTCACGAACTCGACGTCATCAAGACCATGGGTTTTCCGGGCTACTTCCTGATCGTGGCCGACTTCATCCGTTGGGCGCGTGAGAACGGCGTGCCGGTGGGTCCGGGCCGCGGTTCAGGTGCCGGCTCGCTGGTGGCCTACGCACTCGGCATCACCGATCTGGACCCACTCGCCTACGATCTGCTGTTCGAGCGCTTCCTCAATCCCGAACGCGTGTCCATGCCCGACTTCGACGTCGACTTCTGCATGGACGGCCGCGATCGGGTGATCGAGTACGTGGCCGATGCCTACGGCCACGAGAAGGTCAGCCAGATCATCACCTACGGCACGATGGCGGCCAAGGCGGTGGTGCGCGACGTCGGGCGCGTGCTCAATCACCCCTACGGCTTCGTCGACCGCATCGCCAAGCAGATCCCGTTCGCCCCGGACATGACGCTCACCCGGGCGCTGGAGGAATCCGAGGAACTGCGGACCTCGCGCGAGGATGAAGAGGTCGGTTATCTGCTCGATCTGGCGCTGTCGCTGGAAGGCCTGAGCCGCAACGCCGGCAAGCACGCCGGCGGCGTGGTCATCGCGCCGTCCAACCTGATCGATTTCACGCCGCTGTACTGCGAGCCGGGTGGCACCAACCGCGTCACCCAGTTCGACAAGGACGATGTCGAGGCGGTCGGCCTGGTCAAGTTCGACTTTCTCGGCCTGCGCACGCTCACCATCATCGACAACGCGGTCCAGGTCGCCAACGCCCGCCTGAAAAAAGCCGGCAAGGGGCCGATCGACGTTCGCCAGATCCCGCTGGACGACAAGGCCTCGTTCGACCTGCTGCAGAAAGGCGACACCACGGCCGTGTTCCAGCTGGAATCGTCCGGCATGCGGCGCCTGATCAAGCGCCTGCAGCCGGCCGAGTTCGAGGACATCATCGCCCTGGTCGCGCTGTATCGGCCGGGGCCGCTGGAATCGGGCATGGTCGAGGACTTCATCGACCGCAAGCATGGCCGGGCCAAGGTGGTGTATCCGCACAACAGCCTGGCCGAAGTGCTGGAGCCGACCTACGGCGTCATCCTGTACCAGGAACAGGTGATGCAGATCGCCCAGGTGCTGGCGGGCTACAGCCTGGGCAACGCCGACCTGTTACGTCGTGCCATGGGCAAGAAAAAGCCCGAGGAAATGGCCAAGCAGCGCGACGGTTTCGTCAAGGGCGCGGTCGCGAACAATATCGACGAGGATACCGCCGCCTATATCTTCGATCTGGTCGAGAAATTCGCCGGCTACGGTTTCAATAAATCGCACTCGGCGGCCTATGCCCTGGTGTCCTACCAGACCGCGTGGCTGAAGGCGCATTATCCGGCCGACTTCATGTCGGCGGTGTTGTCGGCGGATATGGATCACACCGACAAGGTCGTGATCATGATCGACGAGTGCCACCGGCTCGCCATCGAGGTGGCACCGCCCAACGTCAACGCCTCCGAATACAACTTCTCGGTGGTCGACGATACGACCATCCGCTATGGCCTGGGCGCGATCAAGGGGTTGGGTAAGGGCGCGATCGAGGCCGTGATCGCCGAGCGGCGCAAAGGTGGCGCCTTCGTGAACCTATACGACTTCTGTCGCCGGGTGGATACCTCGAAGATCAACCGGCGTGCGATCGAGGCCCTGATCAACGCCGGTGCGCTGGATGATCTCGGCCCCAACCGGGCCAGCCTGATGCACGGCGTCACGCGTGCGTTGGCGGCTGCGGAACAGGACCGCGCAGCCAGCCGCGTCGGCCAGAACGACATGTTCGGCCTGGCCGAGACGCCGGACACCGCCGGGCCGCCGCTCGATCATCTCGACGAATGGCCGGAGGACGAGCGGCTCAAGGCCGAGCGCGATACGCTGGGCCTGTATCTGACCGGGCATCCGATCAAGGCCTGGGAGGCCGAGCTCGAACGCATGACCGACGGCAAGATCGCCGATCAGGTCGCGGCCATGCCCCGGCCGGAAGAGGGCGGCGAGGGCCGCCGCAGCCCGCGCAAGGCCGCGGTGGTCGCCGGGCTCGTGGTCGAGGTCCGGCGCATGAAGAAGGGCAAGCGGATCATCGTCGTGCTGGACGACGGCTCCGGACGCATCGAATGCCCCCTGTTCGAGGACAAGGCCGCCGAATTCGGCCATCTGCTGGTCTCGGACAAGCTCGTGATCGTCGACGGCAGCCTGCAGTACGACGACTTCTCCGACGGCTTCCGGCTCAATGCCAACACGGTCATGGACATGGAGACCGCGCGCGCGGCCTATGCCAGCCGCATCCTGCTGCAGCTGCAGTCCGAGGCCGCGCTGGATGTCGGCGCACTCGCCGGCTGCGTGGATCGCTACAAGGCCGATGCCGGCTGCGATGTCGTGTTGCGTTACGCCAACGCACAGGCCCGCGCGGTGCTGACTTTGGGCGATACCCGGCTGCGCCTGTGCGAGGCGTTGTTGACCGATCTGAAGAGTCTTGTGGGTGCGGATAAAGTACAAGTACGTTATCGTCGCGCACAGACGAGCGTAAGCTGATCCGACAACCGGCAACGACGAACCGATGGCGCAAAAAAACCTCGATTACCTGGACTTCGAACAACCGATCGCCGAACTGCAGGAGAAGATCGAGGAGTTGCGCTTTGTCGCCGATGGCAGCGAGGTCAATCTTTCCGAAGAAATCACCCGGCTCGAGGACAAGCGCAAGCACCTGACCGAGCAGATCTTTTCCAAACTGTCGACGTGGCAGGTCGCGCAAATGGCGCGTCATCCGCTGCGCCCCTATACGCAGGATTACATCGACGGCATGTTGACCGACTTCGTCGAACTGCACGGCGATCGGGCCTATGGGGACGATCCGGCGATCATCGGCGGCACTGCGCGTCTGGGCGGTCAGTCGGTGATGGTGATCGGGCACCAGAAGGGCCGTGACACCAAGGAAAAGATTCATCGCAATTTCGGCATGCCGCGGCCGGAGGGTTATCGCAAGGCATTGCGTCTGATGAAGACCGCCGAGCGCTTCAAACTGCCGGTGCTGACCTTCATCGACACGCCGGGCGCTTATCCGGGCATCGGCGCCGAAGAGCGGAACCAGTCCGAGGCGATCGCGCGCAATCTGTTCGAGATGGCCAGGCTGCGCGTGCCGGTGATCTGCACCGTGGTCGGCGAGGGCGGCTCCGGTGGGGCGCTGGCGATCGGCGTGGGCGACCAGCTGATGATGCTTCAGTACAGCATCTACTCCGTGATCTCGCCGGAAGGCTGTGCCTCGATTCTGTGGAAATCGGCGGCCAAGGCCGAGGACGCGGCCGAGGCGATGCGCGTGTCCTCGGTCGATCTCAAACGCCTGGAATTGGTCGACGAAGTCGTGGATGAGCCGCTGGGCGGTGCGCATCGCGACCCGGCCCGCCTCATGGGGCATCTCAAGGATCGCCTGCTAGCCCACATGACCCGGCTTCAGCACCTGAGCATCGACGAGTTGCTGGATGAGCGCTACAAGCGCTGGATGGCCTTCGGCGATTACAAGTCGACGGGGTGATTTCGCCGCGCCGCTTCAGCCAGAGCGCGAGCGTGCCGCGCGCCGCGGTGTGACACACCAGCCGACGTTGACCGACCTGCTGCGCACGCCGCCGGAAAACGCGGCCGGTCTGGTCGTCGCCTACAGCGGCGGGCGCGACTCCACGGCGCTGTTGCATGCGCTGACCCATGCGGGCGGCGCGACGGCGGTTCGCGCGGTCCATGTGTGCCACCATATCGAGGCCGCGGCCGAAGACTGGGCCGCTCACTGCGCGCAGCAATGCGCGGATCTCGGCGTGGCCTATGCCCGGCTCGATGTTCACGTCGGCGCCGGGGGCGGCGGGCTCGAAGCCGCGGCTCGCGATGCGCGCTATGCCGCACTGGCCGACGATCTCGCTCCGGGCGAGGTGTTGCTCACGGCGCACCACGCCAACGACCAGGCCGAAACGTTTCTGCTGCAGGCCCTGCGCGGCGCGGGCGTGGCCGGCCTGGCCGGCATGCCGGGCCTCGCGTCGTTCGGCCCCGGGCGGCTCTGGCGGCCATGGATCGACCGGCCGCGCGCCGAAATCACCGCCTATGCGAAAGCGAACGGCCTGGCCTGGGTCGAGGACCGAAGCAACCACAGCCGGCAGCGCGCACGCGGGCAACTGCGCACCCGCGTCTGGCCGGCGCTGGTCGAGCGCTGGCCGGCCGCGGCCGAAACCCTGGCGCGCAGCGCGGCATGGGCGGCGCAGGCGAACGACGCGGTCCGGGCGCTGGCCGCGCTGGATCTCACAGCCGTGCGGAGTGACAACGATACGCTGTCCATCGACGCCCTTGCCGCGCTGTCGCCGGCCCGGCGCGCCGAAGTCTTGCGCCGCTGGCTGAGCGAAGCCGGGCATGACCGGCCGAATCATCGTCATCTGGCCGAAATCGAACGCCTGCTCGGGGCCCGGGAACACGCCGGCCCCCGTGTTTCGTTCGCCGGGACCGAAGTCCGTCGTTTCGATGCGCGCCTTTTCGCCATGCCCCGCTTGCCGGCAGCGCCGCCCGCCGAGACCGTGCTCGCCTGGCATGCGGGCGACGCGATCACGCTGCCCCCGGGCTGTGGTGTATTGCGGGTTCACGGCGTGCCATCTTGCGCATGGCCCGGCGGCCTCGTGCTGGCGTTCGGCGGTGCGGGCGCGCGTCTGACCCGCGCCGATGGCGGGACGGAAGTCCTGTCGGAATATCTGCGGCGAACGCGGGTGCCGCCCTGGGTCCGGGAACGGATGCCGCGGCTGTATCTCGGCGACCGGCTCGTGGCGCTGCCCGGGCGGTGGCAGCACCCCGCGATCGCGGATTGTTTCGGCGGATACGCGCCGGCGTTCGTCTGGCATCATGAGCTGGTCGGCGACCCCGTCCGGGACTGAGCGCGGGGAGCCGGCGAACGGCACGAATTGCGCAACGACGAGCAGGTAGCGCTCGCCGGTGCGGATCAGCCGGCGCGGCATATCACGTCAGGCCGTGTGATACCGCCGGTCGGACGATGTCGCGACCGGGCGCGCGTTGTCCGCGCATCGGCTTTGGGCTAGCATGCGCGGCACGCACCTTCCCTCGACCCTACAAGAGCGCGCATGGCTGGGCACGCGACCGGTACTCGTTATATTTTCGTCACGGGCGGGGTTGTCTCCTCGCTCGGCAAGGGCATCGCCGCGGCCTCGCTCGGCGCGCTGCTTGAAGCCCGGGGCCTGTCGGTCTCGGTGATCAAGCTCGACCCGTATCTGAATGTGGATGCGGGGACCATGAGCCCCTTTCAGCATGGCGAGGTGTATGTCACGCGCGACGGCGCGGAGACCGACCTGGATCTGGGCCACTACGAGCGGTTCCTCAAGACGCGGACCTCGCGCCTGTCGAACTTCACCACCGGCCAGATCTACAACAACGTCATCAACAAGGAACGGCGCGGCGATTATCTCGGCGGCACGGTGCAGGTGATTCCGCACATCACCGACGAGATCAAGCGCTGCATTCTGGAAGGCGGCGAGGGCGCGGACATCTGCCTGGTCGAGATCGGCGGCACCGTCGGCGACATCGAGTCACTGCCGTTCCTCGAGGCGATCCGCCAGTTCGGCGTGGAGCTCGGCCACGATCGCGTCATGTTCATGCATCTGACGCTCGTGCCCTTTATCCCGTCCTCCGGCGAGCTCAAGACCAAGCCGACGCAGCATTCGGTCAAGGAGCTGCGCTCGATCGGCATTCAGCCGGATATCCTGGTCTGCCGCACGGACCGGCCGCTGCCGGAAAACGAGCGCCGCAAGATCGGCTTGTTCACCAACGTCTCTGATCGTGCGGTGATCGCCGCGATGGACGTGGACGACATCTACAAGATGCCGAGTCTGCTGCAAAGCCAGCATCTCGACGATCTGGTCATTGATCATTTCTCGATGACCGCGCCCAAGGCGGACCTGTCGAACTGGGCCGCGCTGGTCGATGCGCGCACCACCCAGGATGTGTCGGTGCGGGTGGCGATGGTCGGCAAGTACGTCGATTTGGCCGACGCCTACAAGTCGGTCAACGAAGCGCTGTCGCATGCGGGACTGCATACGGCCACGCGTGTCGATATCCACTATGTCGATTCGGAAACGGTGGCGAGGGATCCGGCCGAGGCCCTGGCCGACTGCGACGCCATCCTGGTGCCCGGGGGCTTTGGCGAACGCGGCATCGAGGGCAAGATTGCGGCCGCGCGTCATGCGCGCTTGAACAAGGTGCCCTACCTCGGCATCTGTCTCGGCATGCAGGTTGCCTGTATCGAATTCGCGCGTGATGTGGCCGGGCTGGCCGGCGCGCACAGCACCGAGTTCGAGCCACATCCGGCGCATCCGGTGATCGCGCTGGTCACCGAATGGACCGACGCCGGCGGCGCGCGCCAGACTCGCGACGCCAACGTCGATCTCGGCGGCACCATGCGGCTGGGCGAACAACGCTGTCGTCTGGTGCCGGACACGCTGGCCCATCGGTGCTACGAGGCCGACGAAATCTTCGAGCGCCACCGGCATCGCTACGAATTCAACAACCGTTACCGCGAGACGCTGGCCGACAACGGACTGGTGTTCTCGGGCTTCTCGGTGCAGGACGATCTGGTCGAGATCATCGAATTGCCCGATCACCCCTGGTATCTGGGTTGCCAGTTCCATCCCGAATTTACGTCGACGCCGCGGGCCGGCCACCCGTTGTTCATGGGCTTCATTTCGGCGGCTCGCGCGCGGTGTCTAAAATGAATCTGGCCGGCTTCCAAGTCGGCGGCGACGCGCCGCTGTTCCTGATCGCCGGGCCGGACAGTCTGGAATCGGTGCAGCTGTCGATCGACATCGCCGGCCATGTGGCCGAAATCTGCACCGATCTCGGCATTGGTTATGTCTTCAAGGGCTCCTTCGACAAGGCCAACCGCAGCTCGCATGCCAGTTACCGCGGGCCCGGTCTGGACCAGGGACTGGAAACGCTGGCGGCGGTCAAGCGCGAGATTGGCGTGCCGGTGACGACCGATGTGCATGTCGAGGCCCAGGTGGAACCGGTGTCGGTCGTGGTCGACATGTTGCAGACGCCGGCCTTTCTGTGTCGCCAGACCGATTTCATCCAGGCCGTCGCCGCCTCCGGCAAGCCGGTGAACATCAAGAAGGGCCAGTTCCTGTCGCCGGCGGAGATGAACGGCGTGGTCGCCAAGGCCCGTGAAGCGGGCGGCCAGGATCTCATGGTCTGCGAGCGCGGGTTCTCGTTCGGCTACAATAATCTCGTGGTCGATATGCGCGGCCTGGCCATGATGCGCGATACCGGTTGCCCGGTGGTGTTCGATGCGACGCACTCGGTACAGCTGCCGGGCGGTCTGGGTCATGCTTCGGGCGGCGCACGCGAGCATATTCCGGTGCTGGCACGGGCCGCGGTCGGCGCGGGTGTGTCGGGGCTGTTCATGGAAACCCATCCCGATCCCGACAACGCCCTGTGCGACGGGCCGAACTCGTTACCGCTGGCACAGATGCGCGAGCTTCTGGAAACGCTGGTCGAGCTCGATGGGGTGGCCAAGCGTCGCGGCGCCATGGCGCCGTCGTCGCACAGCGGGTAATCTTGGTCGACCGCGGTTTGAACGCGGTGGCTCGGGCTCATTCCACACCAACGCGATATTCAAAGCTTATGTCGAAGATTTCCAATACGCGCGGCTATCAGGTCATCGATTCGCGCGGCAATCCTACGGTCGCGGTTCGCATCGAGTTGGAATCCGGGGTGACCGGCACGGCCATGGTGCCCTCGGGCGCGTCGACCGGCAGTCTCGAGGCCGTCGAATTGCGCGATAACGACAAGAGTCGCTTCCTCGGCAAGGGCGTGACCCGCGCCGTGGCCAATGTCAACGGCGAGATCGCCAAGAAAATCAAGGGCTTCGACGTCAACGACCAGGCCGGTCTCGACAAGGTGCTGATCGAACTTGACGGCACCGACAACAAGGGCCGTCTGGGCGCGAACGCGCTGCTGGGCGTGTCCCTGGCCGCGGCCCACGCCGCCGCCAACGATGCGGGTCAGGGCCTGTATGCGTTCCTGGGACACGATGAGGCCACCCAGCTGCCGGTGCCGATGATGAATGTCATCAACGGTGGCGAGCATGCCTCGAACAATGTCGACATTCAGGAATTCATGATCGTCCCGGCCGGCTTTTCGAGCTTTTCCGATGCCCTGCGCTGTGGTGCGGAAATCTTCCAGAACCTGAAGCAGCTGCTGGGTGAGCGCGGCATGTCGACGTCGGTCGGCGACGAGGGCGGCTTCGCGCCGGATCTGCCGTCCAATGAAGCCGCGCTGGAGACGCTGGTCGAGGCCATCGAGCGCGCGGGGTACAAGCCGGGCGAACAGGTCTACCTGGGCGTCGACGCCGCCAGCACCGAGTTCTACGAGGACGGCACCTACAAGCTGGCCGGCGAAGGCAAGGACTACGACGCCAAGGGTTTCGTCGATTACCTGGCCGGCCTGGTCGAACGCTATCCGATCATCACGATCGAGGACGGCATGGCCGAGGACGACTGGGACGGCTGGGCATTGCTCACCGAGCGTCTGGGCGACAAGATCCAGCTCGTCGGCGACGATCTGTTCGTGACCAACACGCGTATTCTGCAGCGGGGCATCGAGGAAGGCATTGCCAACTCGATTCTGATCAAGCCCAACCAGATCGGCACGCTCACCGAAACGTTGCGCGCGATCGATGTGGCGACCCGCGCCGACTATACCGCCGTGGTGTCGCATCGTTCCGGCGAAACCGAGGATTCGACCATCGCCGATCTGGCCGTGGCGACCGCGGCCACGCAGATCAAGACCGGGTCGCTGTCGCGCTCGGACCGCATTGCCAAGTACAACCGCCTGCTGATGATCGAGGCTGAGCTCGGCGGCCGTGCAGTGTATCCGGGCAAGAAAGCCTTCAACTGCGAAATCTGACGATTGCGCGACGACGTTCCCGACCACGAAACCTACGCTGGACAGCCGGCGGCGACGCGCTACAATCGAGCCATGTATCGCGTTGCCGTCATTGCGCTGGTCGTCGTTCTCGCGGGTCTGCAATACCGGCTATGGATCGGTGACGGCAGTCTGGCGCAGGTGCACCATCTGCAAACGATGCACCAGAAGATCGTCCGGGAGAACAAGAACGACCGCGAGCGCAACAATGCCATGCAGGCCCGGATCAATGACCTCAAGTCCGGCGTGGGCGCGACCGAGGGCCGGGCGCGGGTCGAAATGGGCATGGTCAAGCCGGGCGAGACATTCTTTTTGACCGTGCCCGACGAATCCGCCCCGACGAAGGCGTCGCACGCCGCGTCCGGCAAGACCGCCAGCGCCGGCTGATCGCGGGATGGATTATCTCAACGGCGACGCGGTCGACGTCGCCGCCTTCGCGCATGTCGAATCCGGACCGAGCGCAAGCGGTTGGCTGCGCGGGTCTCCGGCCGATTTCCGGGTCGAGGAAATCTGTGATGTCGAGCTGTCCGGCGAGGGCGAGCATGTCTGGCTTTGGGTGGAGAAGACCGGGCTGACCACCCCGCAGGCGGTCGAACGACTGGCGGCTGCCATCGGTGTGCCGGCGCGCAACATCGGCTACAGCGGCCTCAAGGATCGCCATGCCGTGACCCGGCAATGGTTGTCGCTGACTTGGCCGATCAAGCAGGCGCTGCCGGCCTGGCCCGCGGACGACGACTTGCGCGTACTCGAGGCGCGCCGCCACGGGCGCAAGCTTCGGCGCGGTACGCACCGCGCCAATCGCTTCGATATCGTCGTGCGCCAGGTCGACGGCCTCGACGCGACAGCGTTCGCGGCCCGTGTGGCGCGGGTGCGGCGCGACGGTGTGCCCAACTATTTCGGGCCGCAGCGGTTCGGCCACGGCGGCCGCAACATCGCGCTGTCGCAGGCGTTGTTTTCCGGCCGTCGCTTGTCGCGCGGGCGGCGCAGTTTCGCCCTGTCGGCGGCCCGTTCGCTGATCTTCAATGCGGTGCTGGATGCGCGCCTTCGAGCCGGCGTGTGGCCCGGCCCGCTGACCGGGGATGTCTTCATGCTGGCCGGATCACGCAGTGTGTTCGCCGCCGCCGACACCGAGGAATCCTGGGATTCACTCATCGCCCGCGCGGCACATGGCGATATCGAGCCCACCGGGCCCATGCCGGGACGTCGGCGGGATGGCGCGGTGTTGCCTTCCGGGGCCGCGGCCGAGATGGAAAATTCCGTTCTGGCCGATTTCCCGGGTTTCTGCGACGGTCTGGCGCAATTCGGCGTGGACGCCGAACGGCGCGCCCTTCGACTGCCCGTGAAAGGGCTCGAGGCCGCGGTGGAAGGCGACGACATCCGGCTTTCATTCACGCTGTCTGCCGGGGCCTTCGCCACCAGTGTGATCCGCGAGCTGGTCCGGGCCGAGGACATGGCCGGTCGCGGTTGAGGCCCATGACCGGGGCTCATGTCTTGCGCAGCAGGACATAGAGCGCGCCGGTGCCGCCGTCGACCGGCCGGGCTGAGGCATAGGCCAGCACTTCATCCCGTTGCCGCAGCCAACCGGCCACCTTGCCCTTGAGTACCGGCCCGCGGTTGCCGGAACGCAAGCCCTTGCCATGGACGATGCGCACGCAGCGATAGCCGCGATCCAGCGCCTCACGCAGGAATTCGCTCAGGCAGTGGCGGGCCACGTCGACCACCATGCCATGCAGATCGATTTCCGCCTGGCAGCGATAATGCCCGCGGCGCAGGCGCCGGATGACGGCATGCTGGACACCTTCGCGGCGATGCACCAGATCATCGCCGGTTTCGATGTCCGGATCGGGCGGGGCGTCGACGAGAAGTTCCGTCATTACGGCGGCCTCGTCCGCCTCGCGCATGCGCGGGCGAGCCGAGGGCAGGGGGCGCTGCGGGGCGCGCCGGTTATGGCGGATATACGTGACCGGCCCGACCGCGCTGCGGAACAGCGCGGCTTCGTCCTCACTGATTTTGTCGTCGTCGCGATGCGAAGCGCTCATGATCGCGTATCCCTGCCGCGCGGGCGGCGGCACAAAGTCAAGCCGGGCCTGTATGAGCTATGCTATCGGGCTGAGCGCGTGCTTGCACGCGCACGCGCGCCCGGATCAATTCGAGTCTGTGAGTACATGCGTTTACTACTAAGCAACGACGATGGATGTCACGCCCCCGGCCTGAGCGCGCTGCGCGCGGCCATGGCCGCGGTCTGCGACGATATCGTCACCGTGGCGCCGGACCGCAATCGCAGCGGCGCAAGCAATTCGCTCACGCTGGAGCGGCCACTACGGGTGCGCGAGGTCGACGACAATGTCTTCGCCGTCGACGGGACGCCGACCGATTGCGTGCATCTGGCGACCACGGGGCTGTTTGATGAAGACGCCGATATGGTCGTCTCGGGCATCAATACGGGCGCGAACCTCGGCGACGATGTGCTGTATTCCGGCACCGTGGCGGCCGCGACCGAAGGCCGGTCGCTGGGGCTGCCCGCGATAGCGGTGTCCCTGGTGGGCGACGCCTGCGTTCACTACGATACGGCGGCGCGGGTCGCGGTGTCGATGGTGCGCCTGTTGCTGGCCCATCCGCTGCCGGCCGACACCATTCTCAACGTCAACGTCCCGGATGTGGCATACGACGAGCTACTCGGTTATCGCGCCACGCGGCTGGGTTATCGTCATCGTGCCGAGAAGCTGATCGCCGACCGCGATCCGCGTGGACGAAAAGTGTACTGGATCGGGCCGGCGGGCGGGCAGGCCGATGCCGGGCCCGGCACGGATTTCCAGGCCGTTAACGATGGCTTCGTATCGATCACGCCACTGCAGATCGATTTGACGCGTCATTCCAGTCTGGCCCCGTTGGCCGACTGGCTGGATCGGCTGTGATGATCGATCCGGACAAGCATCCCCACGTGCGCGGTTTCGGCATGGCCTCGGCGCGCAGCCGGGCGCGCCTGATCGCGCGTCTCGAGCAGCTCGGCATCCGCGACGAACGCGTTCTGGCGGCGATGAATCGCGTGCCGCGGCACATGTTCGTCGACGAGGCCATGACCAGCCGGGCCTATGACGATACGGCGCTGCCGATCGGCTATGGCCAGACGATTTCACAGCCCTATATCGTGGCCCAGATGACGAGTCTGCTGCTGGCCGACGGGGTGCCCGACCATGTGTTGGAGATCGGCACCGGCAGCGGCTACCAGGCGGCCGTGCTGGCCGAACTGGTCGACACGGTTTATACCGTCGAGCGCATCAAGCCGCTCTACGACCAGGCGCGGCGCCGGTTTGCCGAGCTCGGTTATCGCAATATCCGGGCGCGGGAAGCGCGCGAGGATGTGCTCGGGCTGCCCTCGTACGGCCCCTTCGACGTGATCCTGGTGACCGCCGGCGCCGAGGCGTTGCCAACCTCACTCTGTGCGCAGATGGCCGAGCAGGGCCGCATGATCGTGCCGGTGGGCGATACCAGCGGCGCCGGCCAGCGCCTGGTGGTGGTGCGCCGTCAGGGCCAGTCGTTCCAGCGCGAGGATCTCGACCCGGTGAGCTTCGTGCCCCTGATCGAAGGCCACGACTGATGTGGCGCCGGCTCTACGCGGCCGTGGTCCGCGCCGCGGGGCACCGGCATGCGCAGGGCGGGCTGGTGGCCCTGGCCTTCGCCGAGAGTTCGTTCTTTCCCATTCCGCCGGACGTCATGCTCATGCCGATGACGCTGGCCCGGCGCGAACGCTTTGTCCGCTATGCCGTGCTCGCCACGCTCGGTTCCGCTGCTGGCGGCGTGTTCGGCTATCTGATCGGCGCGCTGTTCATCGAACAGATACTTCCCTGGCTGGATAGTGTCGGCTATGGACAGGGTTACGACACGGTCCGGCGCGGGTTCGCCGAGTACGGCTTCTGGACGGTTTTGTTTGCCGGCTTTTCCCCGCTGCCCTATAAACTTTTTACCATCGCGGCGGGTGCGCTCGACATGCCGCTGCTGGCCTTTGTGCTTGCATCGATCGCGGGGCGCGGCGCACGGTTTTTTCTGGTCGCCGGGCTCGTGCGCTGTCTCGGGCCAGTGTTCGAGGACCGACTACTCAAGTATCTGGACTGGATCGGATGGATATTCGTCGTCTTGGTCGTGACCGCCTACCTGGCTTATCGCTTCGTCTAGCGGCGGTGGCCATCGTTGTGATGGCGGGCTCGATAGTGATGGCCGGCTGTTCGATCAGCCGGGCGATGCGCCCCGACAGTTACACCGTGCAGCGCGGCGATACGTTGTCCGAGATCGGACAGCGTTACCACATCGACTGGCACAAGCTGGCGCGCTGGAATCATATCGGGCCGCCGTATCGCCTCGACGTGGGGCAGCATCTGACGCTCAAGCCCTATCCGCGGCTCGACTACGCGCATATGTCGAGTGTGCGCAATACGCCGTCGAATCGATCGTCTGCGGCGCCGTCGAGCCAGTCCAATGGCCACGTCCAGCCGCTTAAAACGCCCGGCGCGCCCACGGTTACCCGCAATTCGGTGTCCACTGCGTCGAATCATTCGTCCGGCGCGAGCAAGCGGGCGCAGTCGAATGCCGGCGGCGCTGCGCACGGCGCGTCCCGGCAGTCGCATACGCAATCGCCGGAACAGCGCTCGATCGACAGCGCGAGCTCATCGGCCGCGACCCGGCATACGAAGGTCAAGGCCGGGGGCCCGAGTGCAGACGGCTGGCAATGGCCGGCCAGCGGCCCGTTGTTGCGGGCCTACGACCCGTCGGCGCGGCGACGCGGCATCGAAATCGGCGGCAAGGTCGGGGCGCCGATCCATGCCGCCTCCAGTGGCACCGTGGTCTACAACGGCTCGGGATTGAAGGGCTACGGCAAACTGATCATCATCAAGCACGACAAGCATTATCTGTCGGCCTATGGCTTCGTCGACAAGAGCTTCGTCAAGCAGGGCCAGACCGTCGCCGCGGGGGCGCATATCGCGAACATGGGGCTGGGCCCCGGCAACAAGCCGATGTTGCACTTCGAGGTTCGCAAGGATGGCGATCCGATCGATCCGCAGAAGGTCTTGCCCGATCGCTGAACAGGCCCGCGCACTCTGGTAGTGCCGGGCCAGCGAATCTGGCAGACTCCGTCGTTTGACCGATTGCCACCGGCATCGGCCAGGCATACCTCCGCCGCCCGTCGTGCGGGCGACCCAACCGCTTGAACCAAAATGTCCGACGCTTCATCGAAATCCAACTTCGTACGCATCAATCGCCTACCGCCGTACGTGTTCGCGATTATCAACGAACTGAAGCAGGCCGCCCGAGCGCGCGGCGAGGACATCATCGACTTCGGCATGGGCAATCCCGATCGGCCCACGCCGCCGCATATCGTGGAGAAACTCACCGAAGCCGTGCAGCGCCCGGATACGCATCGCTATTCGGTCTCGCGCGGCGTGCTGCGCCTCAGACAGGCGATCTCGGCGTGGTACAAGCGGCGCTATGACGTCGACATCGATCCGGAGAGCGAAGCCATCGTCACCATGGGCTCGAAGGAAGGGCTGGCCCATCTGATGCTCGCCATCCTGGAACACGGCGATCAGGTGCTGGTGCCCAATCCGGCCTATCCGATTCACCCCTATGGCGCGGTGATCGCGGGCGCCGATGTGCGCCACGTGCGCATGATGCCGGACACGGATTTCTTCGCCGAACTGGAAAGAGCGATCAAGGAATCCTGGCCGCGGCCGAAGATGATGCTGCTGAACTTTCCCAGCAATCCGACCACGCAGTGCGTCGAGCTGGAATTCTTCGAACGCATGGTCGCCATGGCGCGTGAATACGATCTGTGGATCGTGCAGGATCTGGCCTATGCCGATCTGACGTTCGACGGTTACGAAGCGCCGTCGATCCTGCAGGTGCCGGGGGCGAAGGACGTCGCCGTGGAATGCTTCACGCTGTCCAAGAGTTACAACATGCCGGGCTGGCGTGTAGGCTTCATGTGCGGCAATCAGGAACTCATCGCCGCGCTCGCGCGCATGAAGTCGTACCTGGACTACGGCATGTTCACGCCGGTGCAGGTGGCGGCCATCGCGGCACTCAACGGGCCGCAGGATTGTGTTACCGAGATCCGGGATCTGTACGAAAAGCGCCGCAATATCCTCTGCGACGGGCTCAACGAGATCGGCTGGCCGGTCGAGCGCCCCAAGGCGACCATGTTCGTCTGGGCGCGCATTCCGGAGGCGTACCAGCACATGGGGTCGCTGGATTTCACCAAGAAGCTGCTGGCCGAGGCCCATGTGGCGGTGTCCCCGGGGGTCGGTTTCGGTGAATACGGCGACACGCACGTGCGTTTCGGCCTGATCGAGAACGACCAGCGCACGCGACAGGCGCTGCGCAATATCAAGCGCATGTTCCGGCGCGACGGCGTCGAATCTGCGTAATGCGGGCGCCGCCGCGCGCCTGACCAGAACACGTGCGCGGCGCGCAGGGCTTTCAGGCCCGTTTTTAGTGCATCAACCAGGATGACCGCACCCGGCGTCGGGCGCGGCTCGCAAACGAGGAACAGTCACGATGATGGAACCGGTCAAGGTCGGCGTACTCGGCCTCGGCACCGTGGGTGCCGGTGTGGTCAATCTGCTCGCGCGCAACGGCGACGAGATCACGCGGCGTGCCGGTCGAGAGATTCGTGTGACCCGGGCGGCGGTGCAGAACCTCGAGCGCGCGCGTGAATGCGATACCGCAGGCATCGATATGGGCACCGAGGCCCGCGCCATCGTCGAGGATCCGAATATCGACGTGGTGCTGGAGCTGATCGGCGGCGACAGTCTGGCCTACGATCTGGTCATGGCCGCGATCGCCAACGGCAAGCACGTGGTCACCGCCAACAAGCACCTGATCGCGCTGCACGGCAACGAGATCTTCGCCGCGGCCGACGCGGCCGGCGTGGTGGTGTCGTTCGAAGCGGCGGTGGCCGGCGGCATTCCGATCATCAAGGCAATCCGCGAATCGCTGGCCGCCAACCGCATCGAATGGTTGGCCGGGATCATCAACGGCACCGGCAACTTCATCCTCAGCCAGATGAAGTTCGAAGGCATGAGCTTCGAGCAGGCGCTGGCCGAGGCGCAGAAGCTCGGCTTCGCCGAGGCCGATCCGACCTTCGACGTCGATGGCATCGACGCCGCGCACAAGCTCGCTATTCTCGGCAGCATCGCCTTCGGCATCCCGTTGTCGTTCGACCGCATCGTCACCGACGGCATCCGCGGCATCGGCGCCGACGATATCGAGTACGCCGAGGAACTGGGCTACCGGGTCAAGCACCTGGGCATCGCCCAGCGCCAGGCGACCGGGGTGGCGATGCGCGTGCATCCGACACTCGTGCCCGAGCGTGCGCTGCTGGCCAATGTCGAGGGCGAGAAGAACGCGATCATGGTTTACGGCGACGCCGTGGGCCCGACCGCCTACTACGGCGCCGGCGCCGGCGCCGGGCCGACGGCTTCGTCGGTGGTGGCCGACCTGATCGATACCGCGCGCATGATGAGTGTCGACCCGAGCGGACGCGTGCCGCATCTGGCCTTCCAGCCGGACCAGATTACCGAAGAGCCGATCCTGGAGTCGCCCGATTTCATCTGCGGGCATTATTTCCGTGTGCAGGTGGCCGACCGGACCGGCGTGATGGCGGAGATCACCCGCCTGCTGGCCGAGCTCGAAATCGGCATCGAGGCCATTCTGCAGAAGGATCCGCCGACCGCCGAGGATGACGCACGCGTGATCATCATCACCAAGCCGGCCCGCGAGGGCACGCTAACCGAGGCGCTGGATCATATCCGCGCGCTGCCGACCACGCGTGACGGCGTGGTGCATTATCGCGTGGCCGAATTCGAGGACTGACAATGTCGAGCCAACAGGCCGAGATACGTTACATCAGCACGCGCGGCGAAGCGCCGGCGCTGAATTTCGAAGATGTGGTGCTGACCGGTCTGGCGCCGGACGGCGGCTTGTACGTGCCGGGAACCTTGCCGCAGTTCTCGCGCGACGAACTGGCCGCGATGGCGGGGCTACCCTACACCGAGATCGCGTTCCGGGTGATGAAGCCATTCGTGGGCGATGCCATTGCCGACGCCGACTTCAGGCGCATCATCCAGGACACCTACGCCACCTTCAATCATGATGCGGTGGTGCCGCTCAAGCAGCTGTCGCACAACCATCATCTGCTGGAGTTGTTCCACGGGCCGACGCTGGCCTTCAAGGATGTCGCCCTCCAGCTGCTGGGGCGCCTGCTCGATCACTTTCTCGCCAAGCGAGGCGAACGCGGCGTGATCATGGGCGCGACCTCGGGCGATACCGGCTCGGCCGCTATCGAGGGCTGCCGGGCCTGTGATCAGCTCGATATTTTCATCCTGCACCCGCATGAGCGCGTTTCCGCGGTCCAGCGCCGGCAGATGACCACCGTGCATGCGTCCAATGTGCATAACATCGCCATCGAGGGCGATTTCGACGACGCCCAGGCCATGGTCAAGGCCAGTTTCGCCGACCAGGGTTTCCTGAAAGGTCGGCGCCTGATCGCCGTCAATTCCATCAACTGGGCGCGCATCATGGCCCAGATCGTCTATTACGTGGCCTCGGCGGTCGCACTCGGCGCGCCGCAGCGCGCGGTGGCGTTCACCGTGCCGTCGGCGAATTTCGGCAATCTGTTTGCCGGCTACATCGCCTATCGCATGGGGTTGCCGGTCAAGCAGTTCGTGATCGCGACCAATGCCAACGACATCCTGCACCGCACGATCGCCGATAACGATTTCTCGCGCCGGGCGCTGCAGGCCACGCTCGCGCCGTCGATGGACATCGTCGTATCGTCGAATTTCGAACGCCTGTTGTTCGAAGCCTACGGACGCGACAGCGCGGCGGTGCGCGATCTGCTGGATCGCTTCGCCGACGGCCGGGCCGTGATCGACGACGCGCCGCTCGCCGCGTTGCGCCGGCTGTTCTCGAGCGACAGCGTCGACGACGACACCATCATCGAGGTGATTCGCGAGGCCTATGCGCATACCGGGGAATTGCTCGATCCGCATACCGCCACCGGCTACCGGGCGGCCAATCGCTGCCGCGCCGATGCCACCACGCCCATGATCACCCTGGCCACCGCCCATCCGGCCAAGTTCGAGGCGGCCATCGTCCGGGCCGGTTTCCCGGGCGCGCCGCTGCCCGAGGCGATGGCCGACTTGATGTCGATCGAGGAGCGCTTCGACATACTTCCCGCCGAACTGGCCGAGGTCCAGGCCTACGTCGCCGCCAAGCGCCGCTAAGCAGTGACGGGCGCGGTGGCGGAGCAGCAATCGGCCCGCAACGGTTTCGATGACGCGCCGCGCATCGTCGAGCGGTCTGTGCCCGGGGCGTCGGGTTTGGACGGGCTGGCCTCGCCGCTGTTGCAGCGGATCTACGCCGGGCGCGGCGTGCAGCATGCCGCCGAACTGGACTATCGCCTGGCCGGATTGCCTGATTTCTCGGCGCTCAAGGGTATCGACGCGGCGGTGGACGAACTGGAGGCGGCGATCGTTTCGAAACGGCCGATCTGGATCGTGGGCGATTTCGACGCCGATGGCGCCACCAGCACCACGCTGGCGCTTGAGGTGCTGGCGGCGTTCGGCGCCCATGTGGATTTCTTTATGCCGCAGCGGGCGACGCACGGCTATGGTCTATCCCCGTCCGTGGTCGAGGCGATCGGCCCGGCGGGCGCCGACGGCGGGCTGATTGTTACCGTGGACAACGGGATCGCCTCACTGTCCGGCGTGGAAGCGGCCAGCGCGGCGGGCTGGCGGGTGGTGGTCACCGATCATCACCTGCCCGGTAAGCGCCTGCCGGCGGCCGCGGCGATCGTGAATCCGAACCAGCCGGGCTGCGACTTTGCCTGCAAGTATCTGGCCGGTGTCGGGGTGGTGTTCTACGTCATGGCCGCGCTGCGCTCGCGCATGGCCGAGCGTGGCGTCACGGCGTTGCCGCGGCTGGGCGATCTTCTGGATCTGGTCGCCGTGGGCACCGTGGCCGATGTGGTGCCGCTGGATCACGTCAATCGCACGCTGGTCAGCCAGGGCCTGCGCCGCATCCGGGCCGGGCGCGGCCGGCCGGGGATCGTCGCCCTGGCCGAAATCGCCGGCCGCGATCCGGCCCGCCTGGATACCGACGATATCGGCTTCGCGATCGGGCCGCGCATCAACGCCGCCGGGCGGCTGGAGGACATGCGCCTGGGGGTGGCCTGCCTGCGTGCGGGCACCGCCGACGCGGCCCGCCGGGCGGCCGAGACGCTGTCGTCGATCAATCACCAGCGGCGCCGCGTGCAGCAGCGCATGCAGGGCCAGGCCGAGGCCGCGCTGGAGCACCTGGCGGCGCTGGACCAGGATATGCCCGCGCTGGTGGTGCATGAAAGCGACTGGCACGAAGGCATTGTCGGTTTGATCGCCTCGCGCCTGCGCGAGCGTATTCATCGCCCGGTGGTGGCGTTTGCGCCCGGTGAACACGGCGAGTTGAAAGGCTCGGCCCGCTCGATTCCCGGGCTGCATATCCGCGATGCCCTGGCCGCCGTGGATGCGGACGCGCCCGGCCTGATCACGCGCTTCGGCGGCCATGCCCAGGCGGCCGGTCTATCGCTGAAGCCCGGACGGCTGGACGACTTCGCGCAGCGCTTGCGTGCCGCGGTCGCGGCCCGGCTGACTCCGGCCATGACCCGGCGCGAGTACGTTACCGACGGCGAACTGGACGGGCCCGAGCACAGCCTCGAAACGGCGATCGCGCTGCGGCAGGCCGGGCCCTGGGGTGCCGGCTTCGACGCGCCGCTGTTCCACGGTGTCTATCACGTGCTCGGCCAGCGTGTGGTCGGTAGCGGCCATCTCAAGCTCACCGTACAGTCGAGCCGCGGCGGCGGGCCGATCGAGGCCATGATCTTCAACCGCGACGTGCCGCTGGATGCCGCCCAGCTGCATCGGCTGGTCTTTCGCCTGCAGGTCAACGAGTTCCGCGGGCGCCAAAGCGCGAACCTGATCGTCGAGTACTGCTGTGTGGACACGCCCGGGCTGGTCCGGCGCGCCGAAGCGGGTGTTCAGTAACGCCAACGTTACCGGACACGAGCCCGCACGTTTTCTGTTTTCCAAGGCATTGTTCCGCAGATCAACGCCGATTCACGCAGATGCTCGGCATGCCCCGTTACCGGCGTCGATCTGCGTTCACTCGCTTCATTATGAACAAAGCTCAGTCGAAGGCTTGAACGACGCCATCGCTTGTGTAGCTGAAGCCGCAGTGCCTTGATCGTACTTCTCATTTGCGCTTATTCGCGTGCATTGGCGGACAAAATACCCGGCTTATTCAGCCAGCTCTCTTCTGCGTGTCGTACATAATCAAGATCTGCGGATACATAGTCCGGGGAAGAAAGAACGCTGCAAGCGCATCAATCCAATGACGCGGCCAGCTCGGCGGCTTCGCGGATCGCGCGCTTGGCATCGAGCTCGGCCGCCAGCTTCGCGCCGCCGATGATGTGACAAGCCAGCCCGCGCGCTTCCAGATCATCGGCGAGATCGCGCCGGGTTTCCTGGCCGGCGCAGATCACGACGGTATCGACGGCCAGCACGCGGGCCTTGTCGTCGACGCGCAGGTGCAGGCCGGCCTCGTCGATGCGTTCGTAGGCCACGCCGCCCAGCATCTGCACGCCCTTGTGCTTGAGCGAGGCACGATGCGCCCAGCCGCTGGTCTTGCCCAGGCCGCGCCCGGGTTTGTCGCGGCTGCGCTGAAGCAGAGTCACTTGGCGCGGCGAGGGTGAGGGATGGGCTTCGATCAGCCCGCCGGCGGCCGCCGCGGTGGGGTCCACGCCCCATTCGGCGAAGAACAGTTCGCGATCCTGCGAGGGGGCCGGCCGGCCATGGGTCAGGAACTCGCTGACATCGAAGCCGATGCCGCCGGCGCCGATCACCGCAACCCGCGGTCCGGCCACGCGATGGCCGCGCAGGATATCGATGTAGGAAGCGACCGAGGGGTGGTCGATGCCGTCGATCGCCGGCCGGCGCGGGCGCACGCCGGTGGCGATCACGATTTCATCGAAGCCTTTGTTGGCCAGCGCCTCAGCGGTGGCGCGGGTGTTCAGATGCAGTGCGATCCCGGTCTGTTCCACGCGGCGACGGAAGTAGCGCAGCGTTTCGAAGAATTCCTCCTTGCCGGGAATCTGTTTGGCCATGTTGAACTGCCCGCCGATCTCGTCGGCTTCGTCATACAGGCTGACCCGGTGGCCGCGCGCGGCCAACCGGGTGGCCGCCTCGAGCCCGGCCGGCCCGGCGCCGATGACCGCGATGCGGCGCGGCTGTTGGACCGGAGGGAAATTCAGCTCGGTTTCGCGCCCGGCGCGCGGATTGACCAGACAACTGGCGCGCTTGCCCTGGAAAGCGTGATCGAGACAGGCCTGGTTGCACGCGATACAGCTGTTGATATCGGCGGCCAGATGGGCCCGCGCCTTGTTCACGAACTCGGGGTCGGCCAGGAACGGGCGTGCCATGGACACCATGTCGGCGCCGCCGTCGGCCAGTAGCGACTCGGCGACCTCGGGCGTGTTCACCCGATTGGTGGTGACCAGTGGCAGGCCGACTTCGCGCTTGAGCTTGGCGGTGACCCAGGCGAACGCGGCGCGGGGCACGCGGGTGACGATGGTAGGCACGCGCGATTCGTGCCAGCCGATGCCGGTGTTGATGAGCGTCGCCCCGGCGGCTTCGATGGCGCGCGCGAGCGATACGATTTCGTCCCAGCGCTGGCCGTTTTCGACCAGATCGAGCATGGACAGCCGATAGATGAGGATGAAATCCGGGCCGAGCGCGGCACGAATGCCTTGTACGATCTCGATCGGCATGCGTTGTCGGTTGGCCAGCGAGCCGCCATAGCTGTCGCGCCGGTCATTGGTGTGCTCGACCAGGAACTGGTTGATGAGATAGCCCTCCGAGCCCATCACCTCGACGCCGTCGTAACCCGCATCGCGTGCGAGTTCGGCGGCGCGGACATAATCCCGGATCGTACGCCGCACCCCACGTTCACTCAGCGCGCGCGGCTTGAACGGGGTGATGGGCGACTTGCGGCGCGAAGCCCCGACGATGAACGGGTGGTAGCCGTAGCGTCCGGAATGCAGGATCTGCATGCAGATATGGCCGCCTTCGCCGTGCACGGCGCGTGTGATCTTGCGATGCGGGATCACATGGCCGCGATGGCTCATGCGTCCGGCCAGCGGCGAGACCCAGCCGGCGATGTTGGGGGCGATGCCGCCGGTGACGATCAGCCCCGCGCCGCCGGCCGCGCGTTCGGCGAAGTACGCGGCGAGCTTGTCGTAGTGCCAGAAGAAGTCCTCCATGCCGGTATGCATGGACCCCATCAGCACGCGGTTGCGCAGGGTCGTGAAGCCGAGATCGAGCGGTGCGAGCAGATGCGGATAGGGCGCGGTGGCGGCGGTCATAAATAAGGCAATCCTTGGCCGGGGCAGGGCACGAATAGGCGGGATGGACGGCGCGGGTGATCCATAGGGTGATCGTGGCGTGCATGACCTCGACCTCGGCGGTATCGCGGATGGACATCTCCACGTCGTAGTCCGCGCGGTCATCGAGTGTCGCGGTGGCGGCCGGACGGGCCCGGGCAATCAGGTCGGTTTCGGCCTTGGCCCGATAGGCGACGGTCATTCCTTGGGGAATCCAGCGCCACGCCGGTTTGACGGTGGCTTCGGCCGTGAGGCCGGCGGCCAGTTCGGTGAGATTACACATGGCGATCGTGTGCACCGTGCCGATATGGTTGTGCAGTCACCGCCGTTTGCCCAGGGCCGCGGCGCAGAAGCTCGGCTCGACACGGTTCACGCGCGGCGTGATGGTCGCGAAATACGGCGCACGCCGGCAGATCGCGCGCGAACAGCCAGCGACCGCCGGGCTTGGTGTGCAGCTGATGCCCGTACGACAGAATCGGCGGCCGGTCAGGCATAAAATGATTACAAAAAGAAAAGAGTTCTTTTTATATATGTTCTGGTGCCGGGACGCCATCAATCGTTGGTGGCAGCTGGCATTGCGCGTGTTGCATCGGGGCAGTGCTGCGGCTGTTGGCATCGACGGTTGAACTCGCGTCTTTTCTCGATCGGGCGGCGGCCATCTGCCGGCGGCGATCGGGCCGAACACAGCGGACGATGAAACGGGTTCTTCGCGGATTTGCGGCGCAATCACGCCCTGCGAATCCTGGCGGTTCAGGACAGGGGGCGCGATCCACGGCGCACTGGGTGGGAAACGCCGAACCAGGACGGGTGAAAGTCGCACGCCCTCCGCCTTCGCCGACCTTCGGTTTGGCGCTGCGGCGCGAGTCACTCCTCTTGCTTGCTCAAGAGAAGTAACCAAGAGAAGAGCACCCCGCACGGCGACGGCTTCGCCGGTTCACGGCAAGACGTGGTGTCGCCGTACAAACGGCACCGAAATACACACACGGCGTCTCAGGGTTGGACGGACGCCCGGACTGTTTGCGCTGTATCCAGGTGGTCGACGGGTGGCGAAGGCGGCGCCTGCGAGTGGGCATGGCAGCCCATACGCGCCGGCGCGGCGGTCGGACCCGCGCTTGTCGTTAGAGCGTGAACGTCAAACCGGGCCATTCTGCAGCCCGGCGGCGCCGAGTACTCTTCTTAACTCAGTCCCGCAAACCTGGGCAAACCAAAAAAAAAAGCCGCGATGCATTGACGCATCGCGGCTTTCGAGGCGTACGCCGATCGCGGCGTTGCATAGCGCTGCGGGCAGGCGTCAGTCGAAACGATCGTCCCGGACCTGGACCACGCCGTTCTCGACGCGGGTCGGAAAGGTGGCAACATCCTCGTAGGCGGGCGCGCTGAGCGCCTTGCCGTTCTTGATGCAGAAACGCGCACCGTGGCGTGGGCAGATCACTTCGCAGCCTTCGACATCGCCGCTGGCCAGTTCGCCGCCATCGTGCGTGCACATGTCGTGGATCGCGTAGTAGTCCTTGTCGTAACAAAAAACCGCGATCATCGTGTCGTCCACGTCGACGATGCGGCACTGGCCTTCGTCGAGTTCGCCGTCCTTGCAGACATCCACCCAATCGGTCATCGCGACAATCCTTTTATCCGAAGATACGTTGAATGCTTTCCAGGCCGCCGATCAACGCATCGACATCCGCCTGCGTATTGTAGAGCGCGAAGGAGACGCGCGCGGTTGCCGGTACACCGAAGCGCTGCATCAGCGGCATCGCACAATGATGGCCGGTACGGATCGCGACGCCCGATTCATCGAGCAGGGTGCCGATGTCGTGCGCGTGCACGCCGTCCATCACGAAGGAGATGATCCCGGCCTTGCCCGGCGCGGTGCCAATGATGCGCAGGCCGTCGATGGTTTCCATCTCGCGCGTCGCGCGCGCCAGCAGTTCGTGCTCGTAGTCGAACACGGTGGCCAGATCCAGGTCGTTGACGTAGTCGATGGCGGCCCCGAGGGCGGCCGCGCCGGCGATGTTGGGGGTGCCAGCCTCGAACTTGTAGGGCACGTCGTTGTACGTCGTACCCGAGAACGACACCGTCTCGATCATGTCGCCGCCGCCCTGATAGGGCGGCATGGCTTCCAGCAGTTCGCGCTTGGCGTACAGGGCGCCGAAGCCGGTGGGGCCGAACAGTTTGTGCGCCGACATCGTGTAGAAATCGGCGTCGAGAGCGCTGACGTCGACCGGCATGTGGGCCACGGCCTGGGCGCCGTCGATCAGGGTCACCGCGCCGGCGTCATGCGCCGCGGCGATCATCTCGGCCACCGGCAGCACCGTGCCCAGGGCATTGGAGATATGCGCGAACGCGGCAATGACCGTACGTTCCGACAGCTTCGCGCGGAAGTCCTCGATCGATACACTGCCGTCGTCGCCGATCGGTGCTACCACGATTTGTGCGCCGGTGGCTTCGGCCACCATCTGCCAGGGCACGATGTTGGAGTGGTGTTCCAGCTCGGTGAGCAGGATCTCGTCCCCCGGCTTCAGCCGCGGCCGGGCATAGCACTGGGCGACCAGATTGATGCCGTCTGTGGTGCCGCGGGTATAGACGATCTCGTCGCGCGAGCGCGCGCCGATGAATTCGGCCAGCTTGTCGCGGCAGGCTTCGTATTGCTGCGTGGCCCGTTGCGACAGCGTGTGGATCGCGCGGTGTACGTTGGCGTTGGCGTGGCGATAGTAGTCGTCGCTGGCCTGAATGACGCGCACCGGTTTCTGGGTGGTCGCCGCGTTGTCGAGATACACCAGCCGTCGTCCCGAGGGCAGGGCCTCGAGCAGGATGGGGAAGTCGGCGCGCGCGTGCTCGGCGTCGAACGCCGGGGGCACGGTTGCGGTCTGCTGCTTCACTTCGGACATGACGGCTTCTCCCGCCAACTCAGGCCAGATCCACGTATGCGCGACCGCCCGGCAGCTTGGCCAGGATGGCGGCCTCGACATAACGCTCGATCGGCTCGATGCCGATCTTCTGCACCAGTGCGTTGGCAAAACTGTAGGTCAGGATGGCGCGCGCGCCTTCCTCGCTCACGCCCCGGCTGTTGAGATAGAACACCGCGTCTTCGTCGAGCTGGCCGATGGTCGAGCCGTGGCCGGCGGTCACATCGTCGGCATAGATCTCGAGTTCGGGCTTGGCGTCGACTTCGGCGTTGTCGGACAGTAGCAGGGCATCGGAGGATAGATCCGAGTCGGTCTTCTGCGCGTCCTTTTGAATCACGATCTTGCCATTGAATACGCCGCGGGCGTGACCGGCGAGCACACCCTTGTATCGTTCCCGGGAAAGACTGTGCTCGGTGGCGTGGTCGATCCGGGTGTGATTGTCCACATGCTGGCGCCCGGTCGCCGTGTAGACACCGTTGAAGTGGACTTCCGCATTGTGGTCGACAAGTCGTGCATTGGTATCAATACGCGCCAGGCGCCCGCCCAGATCAAAGCCGTGATTGAACACGCGGCTATCGCGGCGCTGTTGGGCGAAGAAGCTCGATACGTGGTAGCCACGCTCGGATTCCTGCTGAATGCGCACCCGGGTGAGTTGCGCATTGCGCCCCATTACGGCCTCGGTCACCTGGTTGGCGAAGTAGGCCTTGCTGCCGAGGCCGACCGAATGCTCGATGACGACGGCCTGGCTGTTCTCGCCGAAGACGTAGCGATGGCGGACCTGGGTCATGCGCTCGTCGCGTACGCCGGAGGTCACGCTGATCACGTGCAGCGGTTTCTCCAGCACGGCGTTGGCCGCGGTTTCGACATAAGCGCCGTCGGTGAAAAACGCCGCGTTCATGGCGGTCAGGCTGCCCGGCTCTTCTTCGATCTCGCGTGCCTTGACGGTGGCGCCCGCGTTCTCGGACAGATAGTCCGCAAAGGAACGCACGGTCACGCCGGCGGGCAGATCGTCGACATCCGACAGTGCTGCGTTGAAGCGGCCGTCGACGAAGATGATGCGGTGGGCGTCCAGGTCCGCGGGGATGAACGCGCGCAGTTCGTCCAGTGCCACCGGCTCGGCTTCGTCGCTGATCTCGAAACGACGCTTCTCGACCGGCTGAAGACTGGTGTACTTCCAGTCCTCCTCGCGCGTGGAGGGAAACCCGGCTTCGGAGAAGCGGGTCAGCTCGGCTGAGCGCTCGCGCTTGGAGTCGTCGCTGCCGGGCAGGTCGCGCTCGACCCGGGCGTATTCGGCCAGATAGTGGTCGATGCTGGGTTCGATCTGTTGCGTCGCGCTCATGACGTCGCAGCGGCCTCGTCGGTTTCCAGGTTGGCGTAGCCTTCTTCCTCGAGCGTATCGGCCAGTTCGGGCCCGCCCGAACGCACGATCCGGCCCTGGTACAACACGTGCACCCGATCGGGTACGACATGCTCCAGCAGGCGCTTGTAGTGGGTCACGAGGATGACGGAGCGTTCCGGCGAGCGCAGGCGGTTGATTCCACTCGCGACGATCTTGAGCGCGTCAATATCGAGCCCGGAGTCGGTTTCATCCAGGACCGCCAGGGCGGGTTCCAGCATCAGCATCTGGAAGATTTCGTTACGTTTCTTCTCGCCGCCGGAGAAATCCTCGTTCACACCGCGTTTGACCATGTCCATGCTCATGCCGACATGGCTGATCTTCTCCTGAACCATCTGCATGAATTCCACGGCGTCGATCTCGGGCTCGCCGTGATACTTGCGGCGCGCGTTGATCGCGGCACGCAGCAGGTACAGGTTGGATACACCGGGGATCTCGACCGGGTACTGGAAGCCGAGGAACACGCCTTCGCAGGCGCGTTCGTCGGGGGCGAGCTCGAGCAGTTCCCGGCCCTTGAACGTCACGCTGCCCTCGGTGACCTCGTATTCCTCGCGCCCGGCGAGAATACTGGCCAGCGTGGACTTGCCGGAACCGTTCGGGCCCATGATGGCATGGACTTCACCGTCCGGGACTTCGAGATCGATGCCGCGGAGGATAGGCTTGCCTTCGACCTCGGCATGCAGGTTCTTGATTGAGATCATATGCGTTATTCGAACAATGGAAACTGGACAGGCCCGGCACCACTGGCGCCCGGGCCCGGAAAACGACTGCGCTTCGAGCCGCGGTCCTAGCCGACCGCGTTCTCCAGCGTGACGTTGAGAAGCTTCTGGGCCTCGACGGCGAATTCCATCGGCAGCTCCTTGAACACATCCTTGCAGAAGCCGTTGACAATCAGATTGACGGCGTCCTCTTCGGACAGACCGCGCTGCTGACAGTAGAACATCTGGTCTTCGCCGATCTTCGAGGTCGTGGCCTCGTGTTCAAGCTTGGCCGTGCTGTTCCGGGATTCGACGTAAGGGAAGGTATGCGCGCCGCACTTGTCGCCGATGAGCAGCGAGTCGCACTGCGTGAAGTTGCGCGCATTGGTTGCACTCGGCAGGACCTTCACCAGGCCGCGATAGGCCTGCTCGCCGCGCACCGCCGAAATACCCTTGGCGATGATGGTCGACTTGGTGTTCTTGCCGATGTGAATCATCTTCGTGCCGGTATCGGCCTGCTGCATGCCGCGTGTCACCGCCACCGAATAGAACTCGCCGACCGAGTCGTTGCCAGTGAGTACGCAACTCGGATATTTCCAGGTAATCGCCGAGCCCGTCTCGACCTGAGTCCAGGAGATCTTGGAGCGGTCGCCGCGGCATTCGCCGCGCTTGGTCACGAAATTGTAGATGCCGCCCTTGCCGTTCTCGTCACCCGGGTACCAGTTCTGGACAGTCGAGTACTTGATCTGGGCATCTTCCTCCGCCACCAGCTCGACCACTGCCGCATGCAACTGGTTCTCGTCGCGCTGGGGCGCCGTGCAGCCTTCCAGGTACGACACTTCGCTGCCCGCCTCGGCCACGATCAGCGTCCGCTCGAACTGGCCGGTGTTTTCGGCGTTGATACGGAAATACGTCGACAGCTCCATCGGGCATTTCACCCCCTTGGGGATGTAGACGAAGGAGCCGTCGGTGAACACGGCCGAGTTCAGGCCGGCGAAGAAATTGTCGCCGCGCGGCACTACGCTTCCGAGATGCTGGCGAACCAGTTCCGGATATTCCTGGATGGCTTCGGAAATCGAGCAGAAGATGACGCCGGCATCATGCAGTTTCTGCTTGAAGGTCGTGGCGACGGAAACGCTGTCGAAGACCGCATCCACCGCGACGTTGCTGCCGGAGGTCGGGTACTGGGCCCCCTCCACACCGGCCAGCATTTCCTGCTCGCGTAGCGGGATGCCGAGCTTTTCGTAGGTTTCGAGCAGCTTCGGATCGACGTCGTCCAGGCTTTTCGGCTTGTCCTTGGCGGACTTGGGCGCCGAGTAGTAGGAGATCTTCTGAAAATCGATCGGCGGGTAGTGCAGATGCGGCCAGCGGGGCATCTTCATCTGCTGCCACTGCCGATAGGCTTCGAGACGCCATTCCAGCATCCATTCCGGTTCGTTCTTCTTGTTGGAAATGAACCGAATGACGTCCTCGTTCAGACCCGGCGCTACCGTATCGGACTCCAGATCCGTGACGAATCCAGCTTCATATTCGCGCGTGGCGACCAGTTCTTCGACGTCGTCCTCATGTGCGGCCATAGCAACTCGAATCTTGGTAGAAAGGTCAGTTATCGACCTGAAAGTATAACGCGGATGAGCCCCGGCTAATATCGCCGCGTGCCCATACTGATGATAGTGGGGCCCTATTAAACACCTTCAAGGCATTGCCCGGACACGGGCTTGCGTCGCCCGAGCCCGACGCGCTCTAATGAAGTTTGCCATGAATACGTCCAGGGAGAGCGTGATGCGCAGGATTGTAAGCTTGGGTGCGATGACCGGCTTCGGTCTCCTGGCGGCCGGTTGTTCGCAGGTCGCGGTGACTTCCAACACGCTGCTCAACGGGACCGCGCGCATCGCCGACGCGACGACCGAGGCCGTCAGGGAAACCAGCCAAGCCACGACCCACTCGACACGCAACAGCTTCGCCCAGACGCACAAGGCACGCGAGAAATTCGTGCGCTCACAGTATGCCATGCTCAAGAGCGAGGCGGCGCGAGGCTCGGGCGAGGATCTCGACGCACTGGCTTACATGATGCAGGCCCGCAACAAGTCGGCGTTCGAATCCCGGGTGCAGGCACACTATAGCCAATTGTTCTCGGGCAAGCCCAGTGCCGATGCGTTCCTCTCGCGCCTTTACAAGGTGGTGGGGACGCCGCCGGACATGACTGCGGCAAACGCGGGCGACACCCTGGCCGCGAGCTGATCCACCGCGCGCCCTGACGTTGACAAGCCGGCGCATGCCGCCGGCTTCTTTCGATTGCGGTTCGCGTACAACGGAAAGCCGGATATGGGGTTTGACAGGCGGTGGGATATCGATGTCCCGTTCTACATCGAGATCGCGGTCGGCGCGGGTGACATCGATCGGCTCGATCACGTCAACAATTCGGTGTACCTGCAATATATGGAACGGGCCGCCTGGGCGCATACGCTCGCGCTGGGGCTGGACTGGGATACCTATGTTGCGCTGGATGCCGCGTGCGTGGTGCGGCACCATAATCTCGATTACCTGATCGCCGCGAAGCTGGGTGATCAACTGCAGGTGGCCACCTGGATCGGCGAGAACGACGGTCGGATCTCGATGTGGCGTTACTTCCAGATGCGCCGGGTCGGCGACGGTCGCACCATCTTCCGCGCGCGGACCCAGTACGTGACGATTTGTCTGTCGAACGGACGGCCGTGCCGTATGCCGCCCTCGTTCGCCAAGGCCTATGCGCCAGTCGACCGGGTCTGAGGTGCCGCGGTCGCCGCGGGTGGCCATTCTGTATTGTCCGGCCTGCCGTTGGGTCGCGCGCGCGGCCTGGATGAGCCAGGAAATCCTCACCACGTTCGGGAGCGCGCTCGGCGAAGTGGCGCTGGTGCCGGCCGGGCGCGGGGTGTTTCAGGTCTGGCTCGATGGCGAATGCTTGCACGATCGCGCCGCGGCTGGCGGGTTTCCCGAGACGAAACCGATCAAACAGATGATCCGCGACCGCATCGACCCGGGTCGCGACCTCGGGCATTCTGAAGGGTAGATCGCTTGCCCGTCGGGTGGCGGCCCGTCGATGGCCTGGGTGTCATCCGGGGTTGTACGGGGTCGCCCGCCGCCCACGCGTTGTTGGGATGGGCCCTTAGCTCCAGACCAGATCGACGCGCGCCCGATCGACCGCGACGATCGCGACCTGGCCGAAGCGTCGCGCGAGGTTGCGTGCCATGCCTTCTTCCATGCCGGCCACGAGCCAGCCGGGTTCGTTCGGCCAGTCGCCAGCGGTATCGCGGTTGACCGCGGCCAGCCGGTCGAAACCGCGACGCTCGAGCAGGGTGTCGAGCACCTGGTGTCGCGCGCGGTTGTCGGCCGCGGTGGCCGCTTCAGCGCCGGGGTTGTAGGCGGTGATCAGCCACGCCGCGGCGGCCCCGTTGCGGGCGCTCACCCAGTCGGCGAGCGTGGCGGGGGTTGCCTGATACAGATTCAGGACGATGTTTTCGCCTCGATACTCGACGCAGTAGTCGGTGCTTTGGAACGCGTTGCTCAGTTCGCTACGTTGGCGCATCGCAAAAAAAGGCCCGGGATTGACCCGGGCCATGATGCGGTACGGCGTCGCGTTATGCCACGCGCGATTCGTTGCGATGGTCTTCGTGGCGTTTGTGCGCCATGTCGGCCAGATAGTCCTTCGTAAAGGCGTCGGTCAGGATGGCGTCGTAGCGCATGCGATCGTATTCTGCGACGTGGTCCGCCTGTTCCTGGGTGAGGATCTGCTTTTCAACCGCGGACCGCAGGCGTGCTTCGGTGTCGAGGCCATCCACCTCGCCCTTGGCAACCGCCTTGAAGAAGGTGTCGTAGATCGGCTCGACCTCGATCAGTTTGTTGAAAGTCGCCTCAATGCGGCCGGTGGCCGACTCCGGGTCGCGGCCGACATAGATATCGGCGGAAAGACGATCGCGGAACGCCGAGGGCTCCATGATGGCGTCGCCGAGCGCGTTGATCAGGCGATCGCTTGGACCCTTGTGTGCCATGCCGGTCGGGAATACGAGAAAGCGCATGGCGCTGCCGACGAGGCCGTTCGGGAAGTTGCGGAAGAAACCGTCGAAGGCCTTTTCGATCTTGGCCAGCGACTCGGCCATCACGTAATGCAGATGATCGACGTCTTCTTCCTTCTCGCCCTCGTCGTAGAAGTACTTGAGGGTGGCCGAGGCGAAGTACAGCTCGGACAACACATCACCGAGCCGCGCCGAGAGCAGCTCCTTGCGCTTGAGCTCACCGCCGAGCAGGCCCATGGTGATGTCGGAGCTGATGGCCAGGGCGGAGGAGAAGCGTTCGAGCTGCCGGTAATAGGGCGCGGCCACGCCGGATACCGGCGCCTTGGCGGTGATCGCGCCGGTCAGCCCGAAGGTGAAGGCGCGGGCAGCCCGGTTGACCGAGTAACCCACATGCGACCACAGCAGATCGTCGAAGTCGTCGAGGTTGTCCTCGCGCGCGGCTTCCATCTCCGGGAAGATATACGGGTGACAACGGATCGCGCCCTGGCCGAAGATCATCAGGCTGCGGGTGAGGATGTTGGCGCCCTCGACCGTGATCGCGATCGGGATGGATTGGTAGGAACTGGCCAGATAGTTGCGCGGGCCCTGCTGAATGCCGCGACCGCCGTGAACGTCCATCGCGTCGTTGACGATCACGCGCATCCACTCGGTCATGTGGTATTTGGCCATGGCCGTGACCACCGACGGCGTGCACTTGTCCACGCCGGAGGCCGTCATCACGCGCGCGGCTTCCATCTTGTAGTTCAGGCCCGAGATGCGCGCGGTGGCTTCCTGCACGCCCTCGAACTTGCCCACCGGCAACTTGAACTGGCGGCGAATGCGCGTCCAGGCGCCGGTCATGCGATACGACATCTTGGCCGCGGCCGACGACAGCGCCGGCAGGGAAATGCCGCGCCCGGCGGACAGGCACTCGACCAGCATGCGCCAGCCGCCGCCAGCCTTCTCGGGGCCGCCGATGATGGCGTCCAGCGGCACGAATATGTCCTTGCCGTAAATCGGGCCGTTCATGAACGCGCCGGGGTAATGCCGTTTGCCGATCTCCACGCCCGGCTCATCGGCCGAAATCAGGGCACAGGTGATGCCGTAGTCGGTCTTGTCCGGATCGCCCAGCAGCCCCTCGGGATCGTGCAGGCGAAACGCCAGGCCGATGACCGTGGCCACCGGCGCCAGCGTGATCCAGCGCTTGGAGAAGGTCAGCTTCATGCCGAGCACTTCCTCGCCCTGGTATTCGCCCTTGCAGACGATGCCGTAGTCGGGCAGGGCGCCGGCGTCCGAGCCGACTTCCGGGCCGGTCAGGCCGAAGCAGGGGATCTCGCTGCCATCGGCCAGACCGGGCAGCCATTTGGCCTGCTGCTCCTTGGTGCCGTAGTGAATCAGCAATTCGCCCGGCCCGAGCGAGTTCGGCACCATCACGGTCACCGCCGTGGTCAGCGAACGGGAGGCGATCTTGGCCACCACCGTCGACTGGGCCAGGGCCGAGAAACCCAGCCCGCCGTGCTCCTTGGGGATGAGCATGGCAAAGAATTTGTTCCTGCGGATGTAATCCCAGCCTTCGGGCGGGATATCGTGGCGCTCATTGAGGATTTCCCATTCGTCAAGCATCGAGCACAGCGTTTCGGTCTCGTTATCGAGAAACGAGCGTTCGTCTTCGCTGAGCTGGGTGCGACGGAAATCCAGCAGATACTGCCAGTCCGGCTTGCCACGGAACATTTCCGTTTCCCACCAGGTGCTGCCGGCTTCGAGCGCCTCGCGCTCGGTGTCCGACATTGGCGGCAGAACCGATTTGAACTTGGCGAATATGGGCTTGGTCGCGTAGCGCTTGCGTAGGCCGGGAGTGTTGAACAGCACCAGCGGCGGAACCAAGACGATCGCAGCGATCAGCAGGCCGAGCCAACCGATCACGCCGGTGACGGCGAGACCGACGAAATACACGACCACAGCCGCGCTCCAGACGGCCAGCGCGGCGCCGGTATAGGCCAGCGCCCAGACCGCCGCGATGGCGATGACAAGGGCAACAAGAATGCTCATGGTGGGTTCCTCCGTAAATATCTAGCGTGACTGGGCCACGGCCGGCGAAGCTGCCGCCGGCGTGTCGGCGGTCCGGCCGCCGTTATCGTCGTTGTCTTCGGCCTGCGCTTCCGGGGGCAGCAGGCTGACCATCAAAAAGCGGACGTAGTCGGCGAACGCGGGATCGTCGGCGGCCGGCCATTCGCCGGGCAGATCGCGCCGAATCTGTAGCGAACCGAGAAAGACCGAGTAGGTCTGCAATGCCCATTGCCGTGCGCGATCGGGACCCAGGCCCAGCGCGGCATAGCAGTCGATGAGAAATTGCAGGCGCCGGTGTGAGACGCGTTCGACGTATTCGCGCACGAACGACGGTTTGGTTGCACTCGACAGCGCGGTATAGATGCGGCTGGCGCGACGCGAGGTGTTCACTTCCGTCACCAGGCGCTTGATCCGGGCGCGCGGGTCGGTTTCCTGCTGCACGCGTGCCAGCACTTCGTCGGTTTCGCGCGCCTCCCAGCGCGCCAGAGCGGCCGTGAGCAGGGCATCGCGATTGGCGAAATGCCAGTAGAAACTGCCCTTGGTCACGCCCAGCTCGCGCGCCAGCGGTTCCACCGCCACGCCTTCCACACCACGGCGCCCAATGGCTTCAAGCGCGGCTTCGGCCCAGTCCTGGGCAGAGAGGGCATTTTTCTGGCTCTTGGGCATTCGGGGTTCGCACCGTTAAGACTTCCGTATAATCTTGCGCAGTCGCCGTGCTCTGTCAATACGGCGGCGTATGGAATAACGGATGCAGTGCGAGGGAGGCCATGCGCGAACCAAACCGCTCAGACTATGCCCACATCACCCCGATCAAGGTGAAATGGGGCGAAATGGACAGCCTTGGCCATGTGAACAACACGGTCTTTTTTCGATATTCGGAAGACGGGCGCATCGATTACATCCACCGGATCACCGAGGGCGGCGATACCCAGACCAGCGACGGGCCGATCCTGGCGGACCTGCAATGCAGTTTCCGGCGTCAGCTGCGTTTCCCGGCGGACGTCGAGATCGGAACACGCGTACGGCGCCTCGGCCGCTCCAGCCTGGAACTGGAGCAATGCCTGTTCGGGGTCGATTCCGACGAGCCGATCGCGGTGTACACCAACGTCATCGTCTGGTTCGACTACGGCGCCCAGACCAGCATGCGCATTCCCGAGACGATCCGCGAGCGCATCCGGCGGCTGGAGCAGGTCGCGCCGGAGGAATGAGCCGCGCCAGCGCGGCCATCCCGGCGGGGGATCAGGTCTCGCGCTCGGGAAAACCGTCGTCCATGAACACGGCGTCCAGGTCGAGCTGGCCGGCGCGCGGGTGAGCGTCGGCCAATGGTTTGCCGATACACAGCATCATGCAGATGCGATGGTCCGGCGGTAGGTTGATCAAGTGCCCGACGCGCTTGAAGTCGAAGCCGTCCATCGGGCACGACTCGTAGCCCATCGCCTTGGCCGCGAGCATCGCCGTCTGCGCGGCCATGCCGCAGGAGCGCATGCCTTCGTCGCGCTGCAGCGTATCGTCGTCGCGATAGAAGTGCCGGATCTCGCGCACCATCGACTCCGAGACATGCGCCGGCGCGTTCACCCAGTAGCGCTCGGGTGATTTGTCCCAGCTTTTTAGATCCATGCAGAACACGAGCAGCAGCGAGGCGTCGGTTACCTGCAACTGGTCCCAAGCGGCCTTGCGGATCTCGGTGCGCAGCGCACGGTCGCGCACGGCGACGAACCGCCAGTTCTGGATGTTGAAGGCGGTGGGCGAGAGGATCACATGATCCATCAGTTGGCGGATTTCGGCCTCGCTCATCCGATGCGCGGGATCGAACTTGCGCACCGAGCGCCGCCGGCGGATCGCTTCGAGTACGTCCAATGCTAGTGTCCTGTCCTGGGTATTTTGCCGTATTCAGAATGCCTGTGCGGGCCCAGCACAGGCGTTCCCTTCGGAATATCGGGTGTGGGGCGAGGCGGCGCGCCCCCGTGGACGGCGTTGCGCCGCTTGGCCAGGGGGATGCCCTGGCCGGCGCGTCGCGCCTTGCCACGAACGCGCGCCGCCTCGCTGAATACGACAAAATACCCAGGACAGGACACTATTCCTGAACGCCGTCGGCGGCACGCTGGGCCTGGCTCACGGCATTACCGATGTAGTCCTGCGGGCGCATGGCCTTGAGCCGACGCTTGTCCTCGGCGGTGATCTCGAGGCTGTCGATGAAGGCATGCATGGCCTCGGCATCGAGCTTCTTGCCACGCGTGAGCGCCTTGAGCTTTTCGTACGCGCCGGAGATACCGCGGACGCGCATCACGGTCTGGATGGCTTCGCCGAGCACGATCCAGTTGTCGTCGAGGTCGGCATCCAGGCGTCTGGCGTCGGCCTCGAGCTTGCCCAGGCCGCGCAGCAGCGCGTCGTAGGATAGGGTGGAATGCGCCAGACCAACGCCGAGATTGCGCAATACGGTGGAATCGGTCAGGTCGCGTTGCCAGCGCGAGATCGGGAGCTTGGCCGCCAGATGATCCATGATCGCGTTGGCCAGGCCCAGATTGCCCTCGGCGTTCTCGAAATCGATCGGGTTGACCTTGTGCGGCATGGTCGACGAGCCGACCTCGCCTTCGACCGTCGCCTGCCGGAAGTAGCCCAGCGAAATATAGCTCCAGATATCGCGCGAGAAATCCAGCAGGACCGTGTTCAAGCGCATGACGGCATGGAAGAATTCGGCCACGTAGTCGTGCGGCTCGATCTGGGTGGTCGCCGGGCTGATCGCGAGCCCCATGCCGGTGATGAAGCGTTCGGCAATACCTGGCCAGTCGGCCTCCGGATAAGCCGCCAGATGCGCGTTGTAGTTGCCCACGGCCCCGTTCATCTTGCCGAGGATCTCGATATCGGCCAGGGCCGCGCGTTGACGGCGCAGACGCTGGACGAAAACGGCCATTTCCTTGCCCAGCGTGGTCGGCGACGCCGACTGGCCGTGCGTTCGCGACAGCATGGCGAAATCGGCATAGATATCCGCCATCGTGGCGATGGCCTCGATGACCTGATCCAGCCGCGGCAGCAGCACGTCGCTGCGGGCGTCGCGCAGCATCTGGGCGTAGGCCAGATTGTTGATGTCTTCGGACGTACAGGCGAAGTGAATGAACTGGCTGACGTGGGCGATTTCGTCGAAGTGCTCGATTTTGTCGCGCAGGTAGTACTCGACGGCCTTCACGTCGTGATTGGTGGTGCGCTCGATGGTCTTGACCGCATCGGCCTCGCCTTCATCGAAGTCATCGATCAGTGACTCGAGATAGTCATTGGCGGCTTGCGACATTTCGCCGATCTCCGGGATCGCCGGCTCGGCGGCCAGCGCCTGGAACCAGCGGATCTCGACGATCAGCCGGTAACGAATCAACCCGTATTCGCTGCACATGGGGCGCAGGTCGGCGGTCTTGCCGCCGTAGCGGCCGTCGATCGGCGAAATCGCGGTCAGTGCGGTCAGTCGCGTCGGCATATGGGGAACATCCCTGAACGAAGGCGGTGATAGAATCGCTGATTCTACCGAATACCAGGTGTCGGCGTCGCCAGCGGTCGCCGGCATTGCGTTTGTCGCCGGCCCCGGGGCCGGAATACCGCGTCGAGAAGGAGTCCGCGATGGCCGATCAGAACTACCGCATCGAAAAAGACAGCATGGGCGAACTGCGTGTGCCGCGGGACGCGTTGTGGGGCGCCCAGTCCCAGCGCGCGATCGAGAATTTTCCGATCTCCGATCTGCGCGCACCGCGTGCCATGATCAACGCGCTCGGCCTGATCAAGGCCAGTGCGGCGCAGGTCAACCGCGATCTCGGCCTGCTCGACGGCGATATCGCGGAAGCGATCATCGACGCCGGCAAGAAGGTGGCCGCCGGCGACTATGACGACCATTTTCCGGTCGATATCTTTCAGACCGGCTCGGGCACCTCGACCAACATGAACACCAACGAGGTGATCGCGCATGTTGCCAGCGAGACGGCAGGCCAGACGGTGCACCCGAACGATCACGTCAACATGGGCCAGTCGTCCAACGACACCATCCCGACATCGATCCAGGTCGCCTCGGTTATCGAGTGCGAACGGCATCTGCTGCCGGCGCTGCGTCATCTGCGCGATACGCTGCACACCAAGGGCGAGGAGCTGTCCACGGTGGTCAAGACGGGGCGTACGCACCTGATGGATGCGATGCCGGTGCGTTTCGACCAGGAACTCGGCGGCTGGGCCGCCCAGATCGATTCCAACATCGCCCGCGTGGAATCGGCGCTTACGCGCATGCGGCGCCTGGCCCAGGGCGGCACCGCCGTGGGCACCGGTATCAACGCGCATCCGGAGTTCGGCGAGCGGATCGCCAAGGCGATCGGCGAGGTCGCGCGCTGCCCGTTCTCCACCAGTGAGAATTACTTCGAATGCCTGTCCTCGCAGGACAGTGCGGTCGAGCTCTCCGGCCAGCTCAACACCATCGCCGTGTCGATCATGAAGATCGCCAACGACCTGCGCTGGATGAACTCCGGCCCGCTGGCCGGCCTCGGCGAGATCCAGCTGCCGGCGCTCCAGCCCGGCTCGTCGATCATGCCGGGCAAGGTGAACCCGGTGATTCCCGAGGCCGCCACCATGGTCGCCGCCCAGGTCATGGGCAACCACACCACCATCACGGTGTCCGGCCAGGCCGGTAATTTCCAGCTCAACGTCATGCTGCCGGTCGTCGCCTACAACCTGCTGCAGTCCATCGAGTTGCTGACCAACACCGCACGCGTGCTGGCCGACAAGGCGATCGCCGGTTTCACGGTCAACCAGGACAACCTCGACGATGCGTTGTCGAAAAACCCGATTCTGGTGACCGCGCTGAACTCGGTGATCGGTTACGACAAGGGCGCGGCCATCGCCAAGCAGGCATACAAGGAAGGGCGCCCGGTCAAGGAGCTGGCCATGGAACAGACCGATCTGTCCGAAGCCGAACTCGACCGGCTGCTCGATCCGGCCGAGCTCACCCAGGGCGGGATCAAGCAGTAAACGCGCGCGTGTTTGCCGAGCCGGGCGGCACGATGCCCATGTCGTGCCGCCCGCCTTGTTTTACGACCTGAAAGACGGGCTGCGCATGTCCCAACACCAATCGAATCGGCCGGCGCCGGTGTTCTGGGCCCTCGTGCTGTTCTGGCTCACCATCGTGCTCGGACTGTTCAAGCTGGGGCGCGTGCTGTCGTTGCCGGCGGGGCCGGGAGGGCACTCGTTCGCGGTGTTTACCTTCATCGCGATCTATTCGCTCATGATACTGGTGGCGATCTATCTGGCGATGGGCGCATCCTGGGCGCGCGGGGCGATGTTGATTCTGTCCATTGTCGGGGTATTGCCGGCACTACCGCTCGTGTTCACGCATTTTGCCGTGATTCCGCTCGCCGCGACCGCGACCTGCGCGCAGGCGTTGGCGCAGATTGCGGGCCTGTATCTGGTGTTCCGCGAGCCGGCCGCCAGCTGGTTCGGCCGACCGATCGGTCGCTGAGATCGGACTGCGCCAGCGCGGGGCGCGCCGGGGGAACGCGCGCCGTCGGCGGTCAATCGGCGTATTTTGACATGACGCTGGCGATCCCCGGCATGGCGGCAATCACCTCGCGCTGGGCGCGCCCGCGCAACCGCTGGTAGCCGGATTTGACCACCCGATTGTCCACCTCGGCCACCCGGCGATCACTGACCGCGAGCAGGGCGTCGGCCACTTGGCTCTGATGGGCCATCAGATAATCGCGGAAATGCGTGTCCGGATCGGCCTGGGCATGGGCATAGAACGGTTCCAGTGCATCCACAAATTGTGGCAGCAGCGCGCGCATGGCGCTGTCGATCAGATTCGGCTTGGCTTTGCGGATCATGTTGAAGCCGGTGCGCAGGGCCATGTTCTTCTTTTCGACCTCGCTGGCCACGAGTGTCTTGCTGTCCTCCAGAAGCTGCGGAAATACGGCATCGTCAAGAAGCTGCTGGGCCAGGGGGCCTTGTTGTGTTTCGGACACGGCTGGAACCATTCGGTGCGGGATTGTGGCGGGAATGTTCCAGATTGGCCCGCAGCCGTCAATTCTGCGTGTTAAGCGGCCGTTTCGTATCTCGAAGCCCGATGGTGTGGGATAGGCGCGGCGGGCTGGTTGGCCTTGCTCCGTTTTCAACGCCTCGATCGTCATCACTCGCACGAATACCGGTCAATCTCGCTAAGATACGGGGTAGAGTGACTCGACGAAGCAGGTGGAATGTTCACGATCGAGCCGGTTCAGGCACGACACCAGGCGGCGTTCCTTGAGGCAGCCCGGCGCAGTGTGCGTCTTCATCATCCCTGGATTTCGCCGCCTTGCACCGTGGCGGGTTTCCGCCAGCATCTAAGACGTTACGAGGCGATCAACCAGGCCAGCTATGTGGCCGTCGCTGGCGATCACTCACTCATCGGCTGCGTGCATATCAACGAAATCGTGCACGGGGCGCTGCAGTCCGCCTTCCTCGCGTATTTCGTTTTCGAGCCCTATCAAGGGCGCGGGCTCATGTCGCAGGTGCTCGCGCGGGTGATCGACCTCGCCTTCGATCGCCATGGCCTGCATCGGGTCGAGGCGAATGTTCAGCCGGCCAATCGAGCGTCGAAGGCGCTGGTCGAACGGCTGGGTTTTCGGCTGGAAGGCTTTTCCCCGCGTTATCTCAAGATCGGTGGCGATTGGCGCGATCACGAACGCTATGCGCTGACCGTTGAGGAATGGACGGCGCAGCCCGGGGCGCGCTGAGTGGCGCGTGTGGCCGGGATGACAGCCAGTGGAGGTGTTCAATGCTGCTGAATCTGTTGACCGTGGGCGCGGCCTGCGCGATGGGCGCGTTCCTGATCAGTCTGCGCATGGGGGACCGCGGCCGGATGCAGCGCTCGGGTGCGCTGTTCGTGGCGATGCTGGCGTTACTGCTCGTCCGGCTCTACCCCCAATTCGAGATCGTGTTCGGGGCCATCGCCGTGGCCGCGGCGCTCGCGTATGCGATATCCGCGCTGCGGCATGCCGGTGCCCGGCGCCGCGACGATTCCGGCGATCGTTGAACGGCGCCGAGTCGGGCGAACCGGCCGCCGCGGCCGGTTCGCAGTCCTTCGATCAGGCGCGGGCGGTGTTCTGCGGGAACATGTGGCGCCGGGCCTCGTCATCCATCTCGGTCTTGAAGGCATGCCTGGATTTCAACGCACGAGCGCGTTGCGCTGCCGGCCGGGCTTCGATTTCGTCGAGCAACCGCTTGATCTGCGGATAGTCCGACCAGACCTCCTGGTTGTCGAGAATGAACGGCACGCGGCTGCCCCAGCCCCATAGCGCCATGTCGACAATGCCGTAGGCTTCACCCGCCATGTAGCGGCGATCGGCCAGGTGCTGCTCGATCAACCCCCAGTGACGACGGGCTTCGAAGTCGTAGCGATTGATGGCGTAGTCGTTGCCCTCGGGCGCGAAATGCCGGAAGTGCACGCACTGGCCCGAGTACGGACCGATGCCCGTTGCGATGAACATCAGCCACGACAGCGCCTGGCCGCGCTCGACCGGATCTTCCGGCAAGCGGTATTGCCCGGTCTTGTCGACCAGGTACAGCAGGATCGCGGTGCTGTCGAACACGCGCGCGCCAGTGTCGGTATCGACCATCGCCGGCGTCTTGGCGTTCGGATTGATCTTCCGGAATTCCGGGGCATGTTGCTCACCCTTGCGGGTGTCGACCGGTTTCAGCGTGTAGTCGAGGCCGCTTTCTTCCAAATAGAGTGCGACCTTTTCCGGGTTCGGTGAGGGGTGGTAATAGAATTCGATCATGATGTATCGCGATAGGAATGAATGGCCCGACTGTGTATCCGCGGGCCGCGTCGACGCAAACATTGCCGCTTCGGATACCCGGCTATGCGGCTTGCGCGCCGGTATTACCGAGCGGGCCGGGATAATTCGCGCACCCACGTGCTCGCCATCGGTGCTGCGGGCCAGCCCGCGCACGTGGCGCAGGCCGGTGGCTGGCATCTCAATCGGCTGGTGTGATCGTGCCTGGCACGGCGGCGCGAAGGCGTTCGGAGACGGCGAGTTCATGTCGCATGCTCTTCACGACGGCTACGCACATTAGAATCATCACCACCGAAAACGGCAGGCCGCCGACCAGCGAGGCGGTCTGCAGCGCCGACAGGCCGCCGGCGATGGCGAGTGCAATGCTTACGAGCCCCTGTAGCAGGACCCAGAACGCGCGGGTCGATACGGGGGGCCGCGTCATGCCGCCGGTGGACAGCACGGCGACCACGAACGCGCCCGAGTCGGCCGAGGTGACGAAGAAGGTCACGATGAGCACGATCGCCAGAATCGAGCTGAACGTGGCGAACGGCAGCCCGGCGAGATAATCGAAAACGACCTGCTGTGTCGCGACATCGCCGAGTCCGCCGGCGCCGAACATCTCGCGGTGCAGTGCGGCCCAGCCCATGGTGCCGAACCACAGGAAAATGCCCAGGGTCGGGATGCAGAGCACGCCGAGGGCGAATTCGCGCACCGTGCGCCCGCGCGAGATGCGCGCCAGAAAAGTGCCCACGAACGGCCCCCAGGCGATCCACCAGGCCCAGAAGAAGACCGTCCAGTAAGACTGCCACTTGTCGCTGCCGGTGGAGAAGTCGGTTTCGAAGCTCGTTTGCAGGATGTGCTGGAAGTAGTAACCGAACGACGCGGTCAGGGCCTTGAGCAGGAATACAGTGGGGCCGAAGACGAACACGAAGGCCAGTAGCACCGCGGCCAGCAGGATGTTGAGGTTCGACAGCCACTTGATGCCGCGCGACAACCCCGACAGCACGGAAACGCCGGCGGCCAGGCTGATCAACGCGATGATGGTGATGCGCAGGTCGAGCGAGGAGTGGGCGATGCCGAGATACTGCAGGCCGGTATTGATCTGGATGACGCCGAGACCGAGCGAGGTCGCCAGCCCGAACACGGTGCCGATGATGGCCACGATATCGATCAGGTCGCCGATCCAGCCGTGCACCCAGCGCCCCAGCAGGGGTTCCAGGCCCCAGCGGATCGCCAGCGGTCGGCCGCGACGATGGGTGGCGAATCCGAGCGCCAGCCCGACGATGATATAGATCGCGAACGCGCCCGCGCCCCATTCCATCCAGGTCAGCTGGATCGCATAGCGGGCGGCGGCGATGGTGCCGGACGCCATCTGCCGCGGCGCGTGGTGGAAGTGCGCTATGGGCTCGGCCGTACCGTAGAAGATGACCCCGATGCCGATGCCGGCCGAGAACAACATTGTGTACCAGGACAGGCGTGAGAACTCGGGGCGCGAGTCGTCCGGCCCGAGCCGGAGTGCGCCGAAGCGGCTGCAGCCCACCCAGATGCAGAAGCCGATGAAGCCGGCGCAGATGAAGATGTAGTACCAGCCGAAGTAATGGACGATATCGGCCAGCAGTACATTGAACACGCCCGACATGGTTTCGGGCCAGAGCATGGTCGCGGCGACCAGTGTGAGGATGAGCGTGACCACGGGGTAGAACACGCGCCCGGCCAGTTGCAGCGGGCCATGACGTTGGACGACCGGCGTGGTCGGCATGAAATCGGACAAGTCGGGTTCCTTGAAAGGGTTCGAGTGATTGAAGGGGCGACCGGCGCGATGCGCCGATCAGTCGAGATGCGGCGCGATCAGCGCCTGGTAACCGCGTACGCGCTCGACATAGGCAACGACATCGCCGCCGCGGGCATAGCCGTGGGGCAGGTCAGTGTAGTAACGCGGCTCGGCCAGCAGCGGCAGCACCTGCTTGAGATCGGACCATAGATGCGGATTCTTGCCGAGCCGACGCGCCAGCGTCTGCGCATCGCGCAGATGCCCCATGCCCATGTTGTACGCGGCCAGTGCGAAATCGTTGCGATCGGGCAGGGGCACTTTGCTCGAAACCCGGGCACGCATTCGTGCCAGATAATGAGCGCCGCCGCGCACGCTTGCCACCGCGGAGAGCCGGTCGGTCACACCCACCGTCCGCGCTGTCGAAGGCGACAGCATCATCATGCCGGCAGCGCGGTGATGGGTCGCGCGCGGGCGCCATTTGGACTCGATGTACGCGACCGCAGCGAGCAGCGAGGCCGGCAAGCCATAAGCATGGCCGGCATTTGCGAACAGCTGATTATAGCGCGGCAGCGTCGTGTGCAGCCGTCGTCCGAGGTCCTGCCGCTGGCGTGGATTCAGCCCCGGTCGCGGCGGATCGGCTCGCGGCCTGGGGGGAAGCGCTGCGATCTCGCGCAGCACGGTGGCCGGGCGGGATGAGGCCGACCACGGATCGACGAAGCGCGGCCAGGGGGTGTTTTCCGGTGCCAGAAGGTGCCCGACGCCGGGAAACAAGCCGTGCCCGAGCCGATCGAGACGTGCGGATACAGCGCCGGGTGCGGCGGCTGCCCCGATGCCGGAAAGACTGCCGGCGATCAACAACGCACTCGCGGCCCGGGCCACGACACGAGATGGCGTCATGGCAAGGCACGCAGTGTCATCATGCACTTCATTATAACAGACCACTGTGCGGCCTCCATCTGCGTTGCCGCCGGCCGGACGCTGTGGGAATATCCCGTCGATGACTTCTCGCCTGTATTTCGCCGCGGGCTTCTCCGCTGCTGCCGCCGCGCTGGTTCTGGTCTACCTGCTGCAATACGTCGGCGGGCTCGAGCCCTGTCCGCTGTGTATTTTCCAGCGCGTGGCCATGGCCGGCGTGGCGTTGTTTTGCCTGGTGGGCTGGGTCCATGGTCCAGGCGGGCTGGCGCACCGTGTCTACGCCGGGCTGGCCGGCCTGGCGGCCCTTGCCGGTGCCGCCATCGCCGCGCGCCACGTCTGGCTCATGCATCTGCCGCCCGACCAGGTGCCCGCCTGCGGTCCCGGCCTGAATTACCTGATCCACATCATGCCGCTACAGGAGGTGGTGTCGGTCGTACTGCGCGGTGATGCCAGCTGTGCCACGGTCAAGGGCGCGTTCCTCGGCCTGAGTTTGCCGGCCTGGTCCTTGATCTATTTCATTCTGTTGAGTGGCGGTGCGCTGGCGGGCCTGTGCGGTCTCGGCGCGCGTCCTGCAGCGTCACGTTATTCCGCGTCCTGAGCAAGGAGACTTTCATGTATCCCGTAACCGATCTGTGCGACGAGTTCGCCGATCAGCTCCAGATTCTGGAGCCGATGTTCACCGACTTCGGCGGCCGGCTCGCCTTCGGCGGCCCCATCAGTACCGTGAAGTGCTTCGAGGATAATTCGCTGGTGCGGCTCGCGCTGGAAGAGCCCGGCGCCGGCCGCGTACTGGTGGTCGATGGCGGTGGTTCCGATCGCTGCGCGCTGCTGGGCGACAATCTCGCCCAACTCGCGATCGACAACGAATGGGCTGGCATCATCGTCTATGGCTGTATCCGCGATGCCGAGGCGATCTCGCAGATGGATGTGGCGGTCAAGGCGCTGAACACGCATCCGCTCAAGTCGGACAAGAAGAATGTCGGCGAACGAGACGTGCCAGTCCGCTTCGCCGGCGTGTCGTTCATGCCCGAAGACTGGCTCTACGCCGATCTCGACGGGATCGTGGTCTCCAATGCCGAGTTGGCATTATAGAACGACGCGTTCGGGCGTCACCGAATGATCGTCGATCATCCGGCCCAGGCCCCCGATCCGCGTCAATTCGCGTCCTGTTAGACCGCGGTTCCTGGCCTGGCCCGTGCTGCCACGACTTCGGCGCGTCGAGGCCTGGTCCGTGATCGTGCGCGGCGCGGCCTTGCCGGTCGGCGGGCCGTGCGCGGGGCCGCTCGCCGTGTCCGATCCGGTGGATTGCGGGTCGACCGGGCGGCCTCACCGAGCGCCATAGCCGGCGCGACCGACCGGTGGTAATGAATAACCCGGATGTCCGGACTGCGCGCCGGAATGGAGGAGAGGGGATGCGCGAACCCGCGCCCCATTGTCGTCGTTGTCCGCGTCTGGTGGCATTGCGCCGGGAGACGCGGCGCGCTTTCCCGGCGCATCACGGCGCGCCCGTGCGCGCGTTCGGCTCGCCGGATGCGGCACTGCTGGTGATCGGGCGAGTGTCCTGTCCTGGGTATTTTGCCGTATTCAGAACGCCTGTGCGGGCCCAGCACAAGGCGCGCGACTGCGCCATGGCGAGCCTATGGCAAAGGAGCGCAACGCGGTGATGGGGGCGCACAGGCGTTCCCTTCGGGATATAGGGTGTGGGGCGAGGCGGCGCACGCCCGTGGACGGCGTTGCGCCGCTTGGCCAGGGGATGGCCCTGGCCGGCGCGTCGCGCCTTGCCACGAACGCGCGCCGCCTCGCTGAATGCGACAAAATACCCAGGACAGGACACTACCGCCGGGCTTCACGGTGCCCACGCGACCGGGCGTCCATTCACCGGCGACGACGCGGGCAGCTTGCTCTATGCCACCTTGCACGCCCACGGCTTTGCCAGCGCGCCCCGCTCGGTTGGCCGGGACGACGGTCTCGAACTTTACGACTGCCGCATAACCAACGCGGTGAAACGCCTGCCGCCGGACAATCGCCCGATCGCCGCCGAGATCCACACCTGCAATCGATTTCTGGTCGACGAGATTGCCGCCGCGCGGGTGCTGGTGACGCTCGGCAGGCTGGCCCACAAGGCCACCGTGCGGGCGCTTGGCCTGCGCCAGGTGGCTTATCCCTTCGGCCATGCCGCGGCATACACGCTGGCTGATGGGCGTCGGCTGATCGCCTCCTATCATTGCAGCCGCTACAACCAGAATACGCGCCGGCTCACGCCCGCCATGTTCGACGAGGTATTCGCCCGGGCGCGAGCGGCGGTGGACTCGGTGCGCGACTTGTCATCAACCGCTTCGGACGCATCATAGAACCATGACCGACGAGACCGGATTCGACCCCAACCGCTACGTCCGACAGCTGACCACGCGCCCCGGCGTCTATCGCATGTATAACGCCGCCGGCGAGGTGCTCTACGTCGGCAAGGCCAAGAATCTCAAAAAGCGTGTATCGAGTTATTTCCTGCGGGCCTCGGGCAGCGCCAAGACCGAGGCGATGCTCGATCAGGTGGCCAATATCGAGGTCACCGTCACCCATACTGAAGACGATGCGCTGCTGCTCGAGTCGACGCTGATCAAAAAGCACCGGCCGCGCTACAACGTGGTCCTGCGCGACGACAAGAGCTATCCCTATCTGCTGCTCACGGGCGATAACGACTACCCGCGGGTGGTCTATCACCGCGGCGCGCAGAAGCGTAAAGGCCATTATTTTGGCCCGTTCCCCAGTTCCGGCGCGGTGAAGAATACGGCGGATACGCTGATGCGCCTGTTCAAGCTGCGTAACTGTCGCGACAGCTATTTCGAGAACCGATCGCGGCCTTGTCTGCAATACCAGATCAAGCGCTGCAGCGCGCCGTGCGTGGGCTACATCAGCGCTGAGGACTACGCGCGCGATGTGTCCGACGCGGTGGAAATGCTGGAAGGGCGCAACGAAAAACTCATCGACCGGCTCGTCCAGGACATGGAGGCCGCGTCGGCCAGGCTCGATTTCGAGACCGCGGCCCGCCTGCGCGAGAAGATCTCGGCCCTGCGTCGGCTCCAGGCGCAGAGCCAGACTGTGGGCGGCAAGGGCGATTTCGACCTGATCTGCGGCACCATCGACGGTGGTGTGGCCGCGGTGGTGGTGGTGACGGTACGCGGCGGCATCAATCTCGGCCATCGCAGCTTCTTTCCCAGTGCGCCGTCGGGTACCACGGTCGGCGACGCGATGGCCGCGTTCATCAGCCAGTACTACATCGACCGGCCGGCGCCCCCGGAGCTTCTGGTCGACCCGATGCCCGTCGACGATGCCGAACTCGCCGAGAGCCTCTCGGCGCGGGGCAAGCGGCGCGTGGCCATCAAGACCAACGTACGCGGCGAGCGTCGCCGCTGGCTGGAAAACACACGCGCCACGCTCGAGCAGACGCTGTCGGCCAAACTCGCCAGCCGCGCGGGCGTGGAGAAGCGCCTGACCGCATTGGCCGAGGCACTCGGGCTTGATGAGCCGCCGATGCAGATGGCCTGTTTCGATATCAGTCATACCCGGGGCGAGAAGACGGTGGCCTCGTGCGTGGTGTTCGAGGCCGGGGCGCCGAACAAATCGGCGTATCGGCGCTTCAATATCACCGGCATCGAACCGGGGGACGATTATGCGGCGATGCGCCAGGCCGTGACGCGGCGCTTCAAGCGGGGCAAGGCCGGCGAAGCGAAACTGCCCGACCTGCTGCTCATCGATGGCGGCAAGGGCCAGCTGGGCGTGGCCCGGGAGGCGCTCGACGAGCTCGGGGTCAGCGGCGTGCAGCTGCTGGGCGTTGCCAAGGGCACGACGCGCAAGCCGGGCCTGGAACAGCTGTTTTTGCCGGGGCAGAATGCACCTCTTATACTGCCAGCCGACTCACCGGGGCTGCATTTGATCCAACAGATCAGGGATGAGGCGCATCGTTTCGCGATTGCCGCGCATCGAGGCCAGCGAGGCAAGGCGCGCAGCGCCTCGGTTCTCGACGGCGTCGAAGGGCTGGGGCCGAAACGACGGAAAAGCCTGCTGCAGACCTTCGGCGGACCGCGCGAGGTGGCGCGGGCCGGCGTTTCCGATCTGGCGCGCGTCGACGGCATCAGCACTGCCATGGCGCAGCGGATCTACGATTATTTTCACGACACGGCGTAAGCGACCGCCCGTGCGACCACAACGCGAGGAGAGACGTTGAACCTGCCCATCTGGCTCACCCTGTTCCGGCTCATACTCATTCCCTTCGTGCTTGGGTTGTTATTCGTTCCGCTCCCGGGTTTCAACGTGGTGGCCGCCGTGCTGTTCGGCATCGCGCTGGCCACGGACTGGCTCGATGGCTATCTCGCGCGACGCTGGAATCAGACCTCGGCGTTCGGCGCCTTTCTCGACCCGGTCGCGGACAAGCTCATTGTCTGCGCCGTACTGGTCATGCTCGTGTATCGCGATCCACACTGGTTCGTCGCCTTGCCGGCCAGCATTATCGTCGGCCGCGAATTGACCGTATCGGCGCTGCGCGAATGGATGGCCGAACTCGGCCAGCGCGGCGTGGTTTCGGTCGGTTCGCTCGGGAAATACAAGACCGCCGTGCAGATGCTCGCGATCTTCCTCATGCTCTACGATCTCTACCACCAGCAGGCGATCTATACCGGCGGTGTGGTGCTGCTTGTCATATCGGCGGCGCTGACGATGTGGTCGATGGTGATCTACCTGCGCCAGGCCTGGCCGACGCTGAGCATCGAGCGTGGCTGAAGCACTGGATCGGCCCGGGCCGGCAAATTTCGGAATCGATTGGAATCAATCGTTGACACCTTGTTTCGCTGCCCTATAATACGCGCTCACACGGCGGGAATAGCTCAGTGGTAGAGCACAACCTTGCCAAGGTTGGGGTCGCGAGTTCGAATCTCGTTTCCCGCTCCAGACAGCCGAAACCTCGGCCGTATTGGCCGGGGTTTTTCTTTGTCGAGGCCTGGTTTATTCTCGGGCTTCGCACTCGGGGCCAGGTGGCAGAGTGGTGATGCAGCGGCCTGCAAAGCCGCGTACCTCGGTTCGATTCCGGGCCTGGCCTCCACCAAATCTTGCAGTGCGTTCCAGGGAAGTCTTTAAAAGCCCGTTTATACGGGCTTTTTTGTGCATGCCGTCTGTATCCTCCCACGCCTGTCCATTGAAATCCGGCGATATTTGGGAGTAGATAATCCCTGCGCGGCACAGACACCCCAAATGACGCTCAAATCAGGAACAGTGAATACGCCACCGACTTTGGCCGGCGGCATATTCACATTGCCTCTCAGCCGTTGACTGCGGGTGATTTACTGGCTGCGGGCCGGTTAATCAGGATGAGACCGGCGACGACCAGCAGCATGCCGATCAATGCGGGCACGGACAGTCGGTCGCCGAACAACAGGAAATCCCACAGTACGGTGGCCGGCGGAACGCAGAAGAACAGGCTGGTGACCCGGGTAACTTCGCCCCGCTGAATCATGAAGTAAAGCAGCAGTGTCGCACCGACCGACACGACCAACGACATCCAGCCCAGCGTCAGCGTGAACACCGGCGTCCAGTGAACGGATTGCCCCGGCAGCCACAGCGCAATCACCACCAGCACCACCGCACTCACCGAATACTGCACGGCCATGTCGCACAGAATGGGTCTGGACGCACTGTTGAACTTTTGCATGAGCGTGCCGGCAGTAATCCCCAGTAGCGCCAACAGGCCCCACACAAGGCCTGCTATCGGCACCTGATGTGCGAGCGCGCCAACACCGACCACCAGGATCAAGCCGCTGAGACCGAGTACCAAGCCCAACCATTGGCGTGCGTGTGTTTGCCGAAAACGAACCAGGCCGGTCAGCAGCGGCTGGGTTCCGAGAATGATCGCCATCATGCCAGGGGTCAGTTGATATGCCAGTGCCAGAAAGAAACAGGATTGATAGACCACCTGCATCAACAGGCCGGTTGCGGCGGTGATGGCCAACCCCGACCGCGAATACGACCATTTCGGCCGCATCCACAGGATAATCAACCACACGGCCAATGCGGCGAGGGGCATCCGCAGCGCCAGAAACGCCAAAGCGCTCGTATCCTGCAAACCCAGCTTGACCACGATGGCGCCGGCGCTCCAGATGAGCACAAAGACATAAGGGATGGCGTTTACGCCGCGCGGGCCGGCATGATCATGAACCGACATGACTCTGTTCTCGGATCGCAGTGGGTACAGGCATGCGGCAGCATAGGAGTGGATCGATCGATCATTCCAACTATTTATACTGGGCTCATTCATAACCAATGCTTATGTATTAGCCGTGACGGTAGCCGCCATGAAACAGCCAGTCGATCCCGAGTTATTGAGAACATTTATGTGCGTCGCCGATACGGGCACGTTTACCGCCGCCGCCAGGCAGGTTCACCGCAGCCAAGCCGCAGTCAGCTTGCAGATGCGCAAACTTCAGGAGGAGATGGGTGCGCGTTTGTTCGAAAAGGCCGGTCGATGTAAACGACTCACCGCCGACGGTGAAAAACTACGGGTTCATGCGCACCGTATCCTGCAAGCCTACGAAGCGGCGGCCGCCGCCTTCGATCGGGAGCCGCTGAGCGGTCATATCCGTTTTGCCGCACCGGACGATTTCGCGGCCACGCTCTTGCCCGACCTGCTGGCGCGTTTCTCGAAGACGCATCCCGAAGTCGGCGTCGAGTTGTACTGCAATACCACCGCCAATATCTTGCGCCGCATCGAGGCCGGCAGTCTGGACATGGCAGTGATTACCAGCGGGTCCGGCGACGACTTCGGCCGCGTCATTCAACGCGGCGCGCTTGTCTGGATCGGGTCGCCGGAAACCGCGGTCTACGATCACGACCCGTTGCCCCTGGCGTTGTTTCCCGAAGGCTGCCGCTTTCGTAAAGACGCATTGCACGCGTTGGAACAAGCCGGCATTCGCTATCGTTTGGCCTATACCTGTGTCAGCCTTTCAGCGGTGACCGCGGCCGTCGGTGCCGGTCTGGCGGTCAGTGTACTCCCCCATCGCTGCCTGCCCGACTTATCGGCCCGCGTGGTCGAGTTGATTGCGGCGCGGCATCTGCCGGCATTGCCCGATTACGAACTGTCGGTCTGGCGCAATAGCGCCAGTGGTAACACCGCGCTGCTCGACCACTTGGAAAACTACCTCCGGCAGGGCTCGGTCACTGCCACGGCACACTCGGCGCGTAGGTTTGAGTCCTTTAGCGCCGGACCGACGCCGGTTTCGGATGGTTGAGGGATTGCAAGAGCGCACTGAGCTTACGAAATCCGCAAGATCGGTGACTGATTTCAGGCTGACGCCACTGGGTAATATAGTCAAACTGACCACGGCTTGGTCCTGACAAAAGAATGGCCGGGCGTAGACGTGCCTGCATCGGACGAACTCAAAATCGTGCGATGAACTCAGACGGTTGATTCGCTGAGACTGCGGTTCTTGGTTCTCTCCCGGGGCCTGCCGGCGACCGAAATGGCCAAGGTGTGCCGGGCGCCGAAGTGGTCGTCGTGGCCTTGGCCCAGCGCCTGTTTGTCTTGGTTTTCGTCGGCGTCAACGATTTCACAGCACGCACGTCGTCGAGGCAGTGGGCCGACAATCTGCGGAAAGTTGTTTCGTTACTCAAAACGAGGTTTCAAGCCCGCGACATTTTGCTGGCCAGCGTGCCGCCGATGCATCAATTCCCGGCGCTGCCACAGCCCTTGCGCCGGTGGCTGGGTGCACGCGCGAAAAGACTCAATCGAATCATGCGACATATTCCGCAGGATAACGCGGCGTGTCGTTTTATTCCGGTGATCTTTCCCGCCGACAAAGTCTATGTCGTAGTCGATGGCTTCCATCCGGGCGCGGCGGCGTATACGTTATGGGCAGATCGCATCGCTGAAATTATCCAATCCGAGTTGGAAGCCGTCGCTACCTCTTTTTAATTGCTATGAAGCGTCTTGTTAAAACAACCTACCTGGAGATGCGTGAACCCGGACAGTTGCGACCCGCAAAATCTGGCTACGACCGGTTTCAATTAATCCAGAGCGAAATAGCGTCGCCCGAGTTTAATCGTTTCCTGTACGCTGGCGTCGGCGCTGAATGGTTCTGGACTTCACGGCTCTCATGGACGGATACAGACTGGCTTGCCCACCTGAATCGTCCTGAAACCGAGATATGGGCCGCCCATGTCTCGGGTACGCCGGCGGGCTATTTCGAACTTGAATTTCAGAAAGACAAACGTGTTGAAGTCGTATATTTCGGGCTTCTACCCACCTTTATTGGTACGGGTATCGGGGGCGCGTTTCTGACGACAGCCATTTCCCGGGCCTGGGATATGGGCGCCGAGCGCGTATGGGTGCACACCTGCACACTGGATCACCCCAAAGCGCTACAGAATTACCAAGATCGCGGATTCAAAATATTTCATACCGAAGAAGCGATGGAAGAGATCCCCGAGGCGTTTTCATAGCTCAGAATAAGGGTCCAGCCGGATAGACGAAATTAACGGCTGGCGCGCCGTAGCGCCTGTGGTGGATGGCCGAGACGTCGGATGAAGGCTCGCCGCATCCGTTCGGGGTTGGCGAAGCCAACGGCGCGGGCGATTTGTGCCACGGATAGTCCGCCGTCGCCGAGCAGTCGTCTTGCTTCTTTCACCCGAAGGCGCTCGACCGCTCGCGCAGGTGTCAGGCCGGTTTCGGCCTTGAACCGCCGCGTGAGTTGTCGCGCGCTGAGCGCGGCTGCCGAGGCCAGGCATTCGATCGACAGCTCGGTTTGCAGATGCGCATGTGCATATTCCAGCGCGACACGAACACGATCCGACGCCGGTTGCAGCGCTTGCAAGGCCGAAAACTGCGACTGGCCGCCCGAGCGTCGATGATAGACCACCAATTCGCCAGCGATCGCTCGCGAGAGTTCCGGTCCGAAATCAGACTCGATCAGCGCCAGGGCCAGATCGATGCCGGCCGTGATTCCAGCAGATGACCAGAATCGGTCGTCCTGAATAAAGATACACTCGCCGTCGACAAGAATCCTTGGAAACCGGCTTTGTAGCTCGCCCGCGTGGCGCCAGTGTGTGGTCGCCTTGCGCCCGTCGAGCAGGCCGGTTGCGGCGAGCACAAAGGCGCCGGTGCAAACGCTGGCGATCCGGCGCACTGTGGTGCCGGCGTATCGCACGGCGGCTACGCTGTCGACACAGGCCGAAGCGGCCCGAGAACCGCGGCCACCGACCACGATGAATGTATCAACGGGTTGGTGGTTCCAGCGAGTCGTGTCCGTGACCAGGCCCGACGAGCTGCGAATCAAACCACCGGCCATGGATAACACCTGGATGTCGGCGCTGTAGGCGCGACCGAAATGGCCGGCACTATCGAACACCGACAATGGACCGGTGAGATCGAGGATATGGAAATCCGGAAATACGAAGAAGCCGACGCGGTAAGTCATGGCGGAAAACGAGGGAAGGATGACATTCGCGACATCCGCGAAATCGCTATCCTGAATCAACCACCCCAATCAGGCCAGCCCATGACAAGCGCCGCTCCTACAACGCATATCGTGTTCCCACTGTATCCGGGCGTAACCCATCTGGATTTTTGCGGCCCGCATCAGGTCTTTGCGCGCCTGCCCGGCGTTCACCTCAGCGTAGCCTCGGAAGGCGGCCGGGATATCGAGGCGGAAGGGTTGGTATTCGCAGGTCTGGAAGACCTTGCGACGATTACGCACTGCAATGTGCTGTGCGTGCCGGGCGGATTCGGCTGCGTGGAGGCGATGGAGCGTCCCGGATTCATGGCCGCGATCCGGCGCCTGGCCGGTTCGGCCGACTACGTGACATCGGTATGCACTGGCTCATTGATTCTGGCGGCCGCCGGTCTGTTAGAGGGGCGGCACGCGGCTTGTCATTGGGCATGGCGGCATATGCTGACCGAATTCGCCGCGATCCCCGACGAGGGCCGCGTCGTCAATGACGGTAATATCTGGACCGGTGGCGGGGTAACGGCCGGCATCGACTTCGCGCTCGCGCTGGTCGCCCGGATCGCCGGCGTGGGCGTGGCGCAGACCATCCAGCTCGCGCTCGAATACGCGCCCGCGCCGCCATTCGATTCCGGCCGCCCCGATCTGGCACCGGAAACGGTCGTCAATGGATATCGTGAAAAGCTGGCTGATGTGCTGCGCGATCGCGAAGCCGCCATCCGCCGCGTCGCTGCTGGTCGCGCTAACCGAGCATCGCAATGATCGCTTGCGGCGTGTATTCCGGGCCCAGATGGCCCCGTTTAAGCCGGCGATCCGGCGAATGCTCGTTCACGGCAGCGATCGCCGACACCAGCGACGAGCCTTGGGTCGATACCGAAGCGACAAGTGCCCGCCGTGGTGGTTGAGGCCGTCGATGACGTGCCTATCGTCTGAGTTCCCGTTTGGTCCCCTTGTGTGTGTACATGAGAGTTCATGAATTTTCCGTGTGCATCCGGAAAACTCGCGCTCGGGGGTTTTTTGTGTCCGGTGCCTGGATTTTGCGTGACCACGCGACGGCATAGTTTGCTGGCTTCGCCGGGCATGCGGCGCCCCGGGATCGACGCCAGCGGCGCCCGTTCGTCGGAACCTGCGCCTGGTCCGCAAGATCAAAACAACACTGTTACATAGTCGCAAAGATTGTGTGTCAGCATTCAGTAGCGTGCAGTCCGGATGTCGCTTTCACGCTCGTGCGCATCGTGGCGAAACTCGTTTCAACGGGATTCATTACGCCATTGCCGATGCCCCGACACGAGGCGTAATCGAACGCGTCGAGCGTCTTGCGCGATCCGCTTTGCTCTGCAGAGGGTAATTCGAGATTCCATCTTTAATTGGGAAACAAGATCAATGACGAAATTCCTCACTGAGCTAAAACAACAGCGATGGGATGATCACCGTTACTATCATCACAGCCGGATCAACCAGTCACTGCATCTGTTCAGCGCCTGCTGTTTCCTCATGACCTACTTCCTGGTGTTCAGGTCCCCTGTGTCCGCTGCGATAACGGGCTGGTTCCTGGCGATGATTTCCCGGCAGATCGGGCACTTCTTTTTCGAACCGAAAGGCTACGACGACGAAAACGAAGCCACCCACGAGTACAAGGAATCAATAAAGGTCGGTTACAACCTGCGGCGCAAGATCGTGCTGCTGAGTGTCTGGGCACTTTCGCCGATCGTATTGATCGTCAAGCCAAACCTGTTCGGACTGCTGTCACCGCATACCGATATCTATCAATTCATGCATAACGTTGCGGTGACCTGGATATGCATCGGTATCGGGGCCGTGCTGTTCCGCATGGTGCAACTGTTCATGCAAGCCAGCATCATGACCGGATTGGCCTGGGCAACCAAGATCATCACCGATCCGCTGCACGACCTGAAGCTTTACTGGAAAGCGCCGCTCTACGTGCTGCGTGGCGATCTCTATGATCCCATGATCGCCCGGTAACAAGGCCCGAGCGCTGCCCGAGGCGTTATTGCTCGAAGTGGGCGCCCAGTACGTAGTAAAGCGTTTCCAGCAGCGGCAGCACAAACCAGTCGGGGTGGGGGAATCGCATGATCAGAAAGACGCCCCAGATGGCCAGAACGGCACCGACGTACTGTGGATGGGGAACCAGCGAGAATGGGAAATCTTCCCGCCAGGGCACGTCGTGGCCCAGCTTGTTGCCGTAGAACACGCCCGTCTTGCCGAGCACGGCGAAGACGCTGAAGTTCAGCACCATCCCCGCGGCGATCATGGCAGCGCCGATGAGCCACGGGGCAAGGGTGGCCGTGGGGATTGGGAGGCCATCGGCGAACCAGGCGCACCAGAACACAAAGACGCCGATCTGCAGCACTTTGAAGCCCCGAAACAAGACCTGGACGACATCAATTGGCGCGCCCAGGGCAGCGGGCAATCGATGGCGGCAGATGTGCTGGAACCTGTGCGGATAACGCCAGACCAGGAAATACGTGACGCGCTCGGCGCTCAACAGGACGGCACAGAGCAGGAAAACGAGGGCTGTTGTCATATCTGCTGTTGTCTCTTGATTCGGGCGCCACTAACGGAGCCCAGCTTCACTTGAAGCATTTCCCGCAGGATGCGGCGCTGGATCCGTTGATTGGTAAGGGATGGCTCATGCCACCACCAGCCGCCTTCGCTCATTCGCCGGGCCGCGGACACAAAGCGATCCACGACGGTCGTGAACTCGTCTTCCGTGTAGTTCAGACTGAAGATGAACCGCCCGGTGCCGATCCATGGCAGGGTCAGCCCCTCGGCGATCAAGTAGAACTGCAGCATCCAGTTGTAGCGCGAAGGCTGCCTGTACAGGACGGTGAAAATGGACGAGAAATGGGCCACGCGAAGCGGCAGGTGCTCGGCCTCGAGACGCTGGTTGAACAGGCGAGCGCGGCGTTGCCAAATTTCGTCTGCATTGGCGTAGATCGCCTGTATCTCCGTGCCCGCACTGCGCCGGAGAAATTCGTTCATCGTCGCCATGACATAGGGGTGGGAATTGAAAGTGCCGCGGGCAAAGCAGATATCGACCGGCCGGTCATCGCGGAACCGCTTCATCAGGTGGGCACGGCCGCACACCACGCCCACCGGCAGCCCGCCGCCAAGCGTCTTGCCATAGGTAACGAGGTCGGCTTGAACACCAAAATATTCCTGCGCACCGCGATAGGCGATACGGAAGCCTACGAAGACCTCGTCGAGAATCAAGACGATACCGCGTTCGGTGCAAACCCGGCGCAGCTCGCGCAGCCATTGTCCGTAAGCGGCCACGTCGGAATTTGCAGACCGCGCGCTGTTAATCAACGAACCGTCGCCCGGGGCGTTGGCGTTCGGATGCAGCACCTGCAGCGGGTTGACCAGTACACAGGCAATGTCGCGCCGCTGGCGGAGTACCCGCAGCGTTCGCTCGTCCATGTCCCGGAGGGTGTAGACGTCGCCGGTCTTGTGCGGGTTGCCGATGCCGGGCTGAACGCCATCCCACCAGCCATGATAGGCGCCGCAGAAGCGAACCACGTGGCTGCGCCCGGTGTGGTAAAGCGCCAGCCGTACCGCCTGCATGACGGCTTCGGTGCCCGACATGTGGAACGAGACTTCATCCAGCCCGGAAATCTCCGTGAGACGCCGGACGTTGTCCTCGACAACCGGGTGATAGGGGCCGAGCACCGGCCCCAGATCGTTGACCCGCTCGGCCCCGGCCGCAATGCAGGCCTTGTAAAAGTCGTAGCCGAGGACGTTGACACCATACGCGCCGGTCAGATCCAGGGACTCGTTGCCATCGAGATCAGTCAGGGTGACGCCCGCGGAGGCGCTGACGAACGCGCCGACGCTGAGGTGTTCCCGCACGTGGCCGGCATACTGGAAAGGCACCCGGTAGCGACGCACGAACTGCATGTCCGAGACCATCCCGGCGACGCGTTCGCCGGCGGCGATCGACTCCGGACTGCGCTCACGCAGGCGGCGGGCGAGTGCCTCGAACGCCTGGCGGCGCTGCCGGCCCACGTCCGCCGGGGCGTCGTCGCTCCGATAGAACGCCTCACCCGTGTAGGCATAGCCTGGCACCCGGCGTGCGAAACGACGGGCGATTCGCCCGTGACCGACAAGCGATGGATGCTTGGCCCGGGACAGCAACAGCCGCGAGTACCCGGCCCGGGCGGCAGCGACCAGGGCCGCGATTGCGATAACGATGCCTATGACAAGCATAGTCGACGACATATCAACTCCGATGGGCGGGCAGTGCGGGCTGGCCCGCGATCTCTAGTGGAGAGCGCCCCATGCTGAATACTTCGCGGGCCCGAGCGGCGCTAAATTTCTGGATCACCAACCGCCTGATTCCGCGCCGACTGCTGAGTCGGGCATTCGGTGGGTTCAGCCGCATCGAGCACCCGCTGGTCGCCCGGTTGTCGATCGCCGCCTGGCGTCTGTTCAGTCGTGAGCTGGACCTGTCCGAGGCCAGGAAAACGTCTTTCGCCAGCCTGCACGATTGCTTCACGCGCGAACTTCGGGATGGCGCAAGACCGGTCGATACGCGGGCGTCAGTCATCACCAGCCCCTGTGACGGGGTCGTGGTGGCGTGCGGGCCGATCAGGGACAACATGTTGTTTCAGGCCAAAGGTATTGATTACGACCTCCACGAGCTGCTCGACAACGAATCCTGGAGCGGGCTGTACCGCAATGGTCGCTACGCCACCTTGCGCCTGACGGCCGCCATGTATCATCGCTTTCATGCCCCGTATAACTGCAGCATCCGGCAGGTCCGACACATCGCCGGCGATCTCTGGAACGTCAACCCCCCGACATTCGAGCGCGTGCCCCTTCTGTATTGCCGGAACGAACGTGTGGTCATGCCGCTTCAGCTGGAATCGCTGAATACGACCGTGACACTGGTCGCCGTCGGCGCGGTGCTTGTAGGCAGCATACGGCTGGACTTTATAGATTCGGGGTTAAATGCTCGTGACATCGGGCCGGCCACGATCGCGTGCGAGGCGTCCGTCGCCAAGGGAGATCAGCTCGGCCATTTTCAACACGGCTCGACGATCATCGTGCTCGCCCCGGAACACTGCCGTCTGCACGAGACCATCTACTGCGGTCAAGTCGTTCGCATGGGACAACCGCTGATGCAGGCCGGCGCGCCGGTGTGAGATCAGGCCCCGGCCAGGCAGCTCGTGTCCCGGGACGCAAATTCATCGCCTTGTATCGGCGTTTTACGCCCCATGCGCCGTTCCGGCCATTCGCTGTATCCGCTGATACCGCTCACCGGGTGGTCGGCTGTAACGATCAATAACGTCGGGAACAGTCTGCCGATACCCGGCGACAAAAGCGCAAGGATGGCTAACGGCTTTGGCGCGATAACCGGGAAGAGCAAGCCGCAGCCGATCAGTCCCGGCTTGCCGAAGCCTATCGCGCGCGGGCGAGCGATGCCTCACCGAACAAGACGGATTCTTTCGGTGAACTACGACAGCGCGGTGCCGGGTAGGGGATATGGTCGTCGCTCGGGCCGAGCGGCTGGCGGGTTGGGCGCGCGCCGCCGGCAGAGCGACCAGGTTTTGCGTCCTGCATTCATGTTGAACCGAATGCGATTCCATCGAGCGCAAAGTGGTCGCTCCCGTAAATTTTGCGAGATGCTAATCGACCGGTGAGATTGCCCGCACCGGGCGGATATCGGCTCGTTGAGTTATGGAATTCCCGGGAGCCGTTCCAATGGCGTTGAAATGCCGAGCCGAACCCACATAAGCCACGGTACGTCAGAGGCTGTTTTTGCAAAGGCGCCAGTCCGTCTTAGACAAGGAATACTGTGGCGACAGACGCGGCACCATCAATATCTGAACGGCGATCCCGGCGAGCATGACGAGCCAGGCCATTGTCAAGTCATGCAACTGCTCCCGCAATATTCCGCTCACGAACGGCATGATGCTGGCGACAATATAGCCGCCACCTTGCACGAACCCCATCAACGCCCCGGCCTGACCGGCTTCCTGCAGGTGGTCCGCTGTGACGATCAATGACATCGGAAACAGTCCGCCGATGCCGATGCCCAGCAACAAAAGCGCCGGGATGGCTAACGGCTTTGGCGCGATAAGCAGGCAGAGCAAGCCACAGCCGATTAGTACCAGGATCAATAGCAGTATCGGGCGACGGTCTGTGAATCGGTCGACGACCGATGACAGCCCGACGGCCGCGATCACCTGAGTCAGTGTCAGGCCGCCGAGCAACAGCCCGCTACTGGTCCCGGACCATCCGCGTTGAACGTAAAACGGGGGCAGCCAGGCCAGAACGAGTGTATAAGCAGATGTGCCGATCCCGAAAAATACGAGAAGGTACCAGGCGCGGGCCGAGCCCAAGGGTAGTGCGTGGCCGCTGCTACCCTCGATTCTTTTCCGGCCGGTTGTGGCCGCAGACCAGATGACAAATGCGATTACGGCGAAAATGGACCATATGGACAAGGATTCAGGCCATCCTATGGCACGCGATAGCGGAGCCGACGCCGACGAAGAAATCATCGCGCCCGCCATGATGCCAGTGGTGTACAAGGCCATCAGCTGGCCTGCCCTGTCTGCGTGGTCGCGTTTTATCAGGCCGGGCAGCACAGCCTGTATAACGGCGATGCCGACACCGCCCAGAGCGGCAGTCGCGATCAGTCCCGGCTCGTCATAGAACACCACACGTGTCAGCGACGCGATCCCAACGGCGATCAGTCCGTATAGGACGGTTTTTTCAACCCCGAGCATCCGTTGGAGCAGACCGCCGAACAGTGCAAATATCCCCATCGCGAGCACGGGCAGGGTGGTCAGTAGCCCGGCAACGGCATCGCTCACGCTGGTATCGGACTGTATCGGTCCGAGGATCGGGCCTATGGCTGCCATGATAGGCCGCAGATTCAATCCAACAACAAGAACGGCCGCCGCGAACAGGGTGTAATGGTGACGTCGAATCGTGGCGTCGGCCATAGCGTCTCTCCGATTTAATATACCGGACAACTCTCGTCACAAAGAATCTTAATGTCAAGACAAAATACCGACCAAATGGCACGAGCTGACCTCGCGTTTTCTCAGTGGAAGAAAGAACGCCCAGACCTGGATGCTTTCCCGATGATGCTGTTCGGGCGTCTGTTAGAGGCTGCGGAATTGCTGGATAAGACGCACCTATCGCCGCTTTACAAGAAGTACAACCTGCAACGCGGTGAATTCGATGTACTGGCCACGCTCAGGCGATCCGGCGAGCCTTATGCCCTATCGCCAACCGCGCTATATCGGATGATGATGATTTCGTCAGGTGGGGTGACCAATCGCGTGGACCGGCTCGAGAAAGCGGGTCTGGTCCGCCGCCGCCGTAGTCCGACAGATCGAAGAAGTGTCCAGGTTGAGCTGACAGCCGAAGGCTTGACCAGAGTTGACGCGATGCTAACCGAGCACGTGGAGAGACAACGGGAATTGATCGCTCATCTCTCCAGCGAGCAAAAGGTGGAGCTGGACAGTTTGCTCGCCAGCCTGATCCGGGTTCTGTCCAACGACTGATAAATGCCAGCACTCGGTGTTCGCTGAGTGGTCTCTGGTACGGGAAATTGGGCGGCTCGTTCGAGCCGCATACTGCAAAGAGCCTATCCAAAGGACATGGACGCCAAGCGCAATACGGTCTGAAACGTGTCGGTGATCTTTTCCCGCGCGCCGCGACGTAGCGAAATCGTGTCGACTGGCGACAGTCAGGCTTTGGTCTAGCGCCGGAACGCCGCATGACGCGACAAAGCGCCGAAATCATGGGGTGACTCTGTGCTACAGGATCCGCGCGCAGCTCATGGACAAGATCCAGGAAGGACAGCAAGCCGGCGCAACAGATCAGCAATTAGGGGCGTGCCGACAGGGTTTCCGGCCGGAATACTGTGATGCAACGCCACACGCATCACTCAACAGGAAATCCATGCGCGATGTCGCTCATAACGTTCCGACCGGCGGACTGTTCAAGAACACCACGGTGTTGCTGCTCGCCGTCACCGTCATCGGCGCCAACGCATTTCTGCTGAGCCCGATCCTCAAGACGGTCGGTGACAGTATCCACTCGAATGCACCGATGACCGCCTGGGCGGTGTCGGCCTATGGTGGGGCGACGGCTCTTTCCGGCTTGTTTCTGACCGGGCTCCTGCAGCCGCGCGGTTATCGTTTCACGCTGTTCGTGGGTGGTGCGCTGTTGGCGGGCGGGGTGGCTGTAACCGGTCTCGCGGGCTCGCTCGGCTTTCTCGTCGCCGGGCAGGCGCTGGCCGGCCTCGGCGCCGGTGTCATACTGCCCGCCGCGTACGGCGCGACTTCGGTGATCGCGCCGGAGGGGGGCGAGTCGCGGGTCATGGGCTGGGTGATCGCCGGATGGTCGATTTCGCTGGTTCTGGCGGTCCCGACCTCGGCAATGATCGCGCACTACGTCAGCTGGCGGTACGCATACCTCGTTATCACGCTGCTCGCGCTCATCTCGGTTGCGGGCGTGGCGACATTGCCGGCGGAGCGGTCAAATGACAATCCGAGGCGATCGAGTATCACACAAGCCCTGCGCGTTGCGTGGGCGCCCTCGACGTTGCTGGTGTCGTTTTTGTACATGTGTGCGTTCTACGGGGTCTATACATTTCTGGGCGACTACACGCAGCGGGTGTTGAACCAGTCCACCATTGGGGCCGGCTTCGTCGTGCTTGGCTATGGCCTCGGGTTTGGCCTCGCCAGCGTGGTGGGGGCCGTGATCGACCGATACTCACCCCGCACGCTGGCAGGCCCGCTTTTGCTTATCCTCTGCGCGGTCTATCTTGCCGGGGTGGCCGCCGCGGGTTGCCTTGCGACGCTGGTCTTGTGGGCGATCGTCTGGGGCGTTTTTAACCAGCTCGGGCTGAACTGCCTCGTGACAGTGCTGACGCATCTCAGTTCGGAACACGGAATTCGCTTGCTGGGGTTATACAGCGTGGCCGCCTATGGCGGCGCCATGATTGCGGCCCTCGTGTTCGGCTCGCTTTACCAATGGGCGGGCTTCGGGGCGATACTCGTCCTGGCAAGTGTCCTGTGCATGACGGCTGCGCTGATCGCTGTGAAACTTCGGCGGAGTCAGCACGCAAAACGCTGCTGCGGGGTCTAGTGCTGCTTGGCCGTCGAGGCCGGGCATGGCAAATTGGCCGGATAACGACTCTGTTCGGAGGGAATGGATGTCGGAAAATATGCCGCCTGTTGTCGGCCCCCGCGAATACCAGGCATCGGTTGACGGTCAGGTCACCGTGTCGAGCGAAAAGCTCGATATCGAAGGCGCTCATGTCGCGTGGCACACCCAGCGTCACAAGACATCGGAATGCCTACGGCAGCCCACAGCGGCGCATCAGTTCGTACTTTATTGCTCGGACGAGGAAAAGGGCGAATATCGCTATAACGACCGAGCATGGCAGCCCTATGCCAAGCGACGTTACCAGTGGTTCATCGCGCCCGCGTTCGAGAACCGGATCATGTGGCGCTGGCGCCAGTCCGAGTCACCGGGGCTGGTGTGCCGCTTCCATCTGTCACCGCATCTGCTCGAGCAGGCGGCATCACTGCATTTGGATAGGGCCGTTCATTGCGTTCGGCTCGAACACCGCATGAATATTGAAGATGCGCTGCTCACCGAGGTTGCATTCGAGCTGCGGGATGAACTGCAACAGATCGGCGATCGGGCGCGCTCGAGTCGATACAGTCGTGCCCTGATCAATACCTTCGCCTACCGTGTGATCAAGGCTTACGCCGATTCCGCAGGTATCGACAGCCTGCCGGCCGGCAGTCGTCTCACGGATAGTCGAAAGGCCAGACTCGAAGCCTTCATTGATCGCCACCTGAATCAACCGCTCACGATCGACGATCTGTGCCGCGAGATCTGGCTCAGCAAGTATCATTTCTGTCGATTGTTCAAGGCGACGTACGGCGAAACGCCGCGCAAGTTTGTACAACGCCGACGTATCGACGAGGCATGCCGACTGCTTCGGGAAACGGAACGCCCGGTCACGGACATCGCACTGACGACGGGATGGTCTGGCAACGGCGGGTTCAGTCGTTGTTTCAAGTCTCATACCGGGGTGACGCCGAGCGAGTATCGGCGCGATCCTTTGTGAATTGGCAGCCGATGCGAACGGAAATGAGGCTGCAGCTTGTTGGCCTGCAACAGGAAACGCTTGATGCAGAGCATCGGGATCGGGCTTGTTGATGCGGGCGATGATCGCCGAGCGTGCCCACGCCCGTGGAGCGGCGCGCCAAAAGCTGCCCGCGGTGCGCTTGAGCTGTGGGCCGTAGTAAGCCGCATCGCTCGGGACACTGAGCTCGCTCATCATCGCAAGTGTCGCAGCCTTCGACATCGTGCGTACAGCCAAGGCGGTCGCCAATGAGCGAGTCGACGAGGCGTCGCGATCAGAATCGCCCGAGATTGAAGGGCTGAAACGATGCCGGCGGCGCGTGGCTGCACATCCAGTCACGCAGTCGATCACCGATGGCGGGTGCGAATTTAAATCCGTGCCCTGAAAAACCGGCGGCGATGAACAAGCCGTCGATCGGCTCGTCGATGATGAAATGTTCGTCCGGCGTTCGCAGGTATTCGCACACCGCGCCCCGCTGTAATTCGCCGACGCCTGGCATATGTCGATCTATCAAGCGACGAAGATCGGTGAGGTCGGATGGGTGACTGCCGAAATCGCCTGGCGTTGTCTCGTCTTCGATGTGTTGCCCCCCGTCATGCCGTCCGATCTTCACGCCGTGCCCGTCGATCGCCGGAAAACCATAGTAATCGCCGGCAGGCCCGCAGTAGTTGAAGCCCGGCCAGCGGGCGGCGTCGTATTCGGGCGTATGATCAAACCAGCCAAAGACCTTGCGAACGCGCTGGATGGGAAGCTCGATGCCCAACGGTCGCAATAGGGCGCGGTTGGCGCGACCGGCCGCGACGAGAATTTGCCCTGCTTGCCACTGATCGCCCGCGAGTGACCGCAGAACAAAACGCTCGTGGCGCCTCGAAATCGACGTGATCGGTGTGTTGTCGATGGCCGTAATGTTTGCCGAATTGGCGATCACCGAACGCCAGTACTGGAACAATCGTTCGGTTAATACGACGCCGCCCTGCGGCTCGAAACAGCCGCGAAACGAGGTATTCAGGGACCAGCCGGGCCAGCGCTGCGTGATGTCCGCGTGATTCAACGACTCGGTGCGGAGATCGAAGGATCGCGCGCTGGTTTCAACCTCGGCCAGAAAGGGCGAGTCGTGTGCGCCGATATTGAGTATGCCGGTGGGAATGAATACCGGCGCGTCCGCCGCTTGATTGAGTCGCTGCCAGCCACAAAGTGCCTCCTGGGCGAGTGGCACGTAGGCGCGCCCCTCGCCATAGGCGACCCGTACAAGTCTGGAATGCCCGTGATGGCTTGCTTCGGTGTGCGGCGGGCGAGCCGCGTCGAATACGCGAACCCGTCGCGTCGTGCGATTCGCCAGGGCCGTGGCCGTTGCAAGCCCCATCGTCCCGCCGCCGATGATGGCTATGTCGGTATCGAGCACCTTGTTGATCCTGTCGTTCAGTGTTTCAACGTATTGGATTGGGACAAGGTGACGCGGTCCGACCTGGCAAGGCAATGGATTCACACAGGCGCCCGCGCTTCGGAGTCAGCGTCGACCGTCCGGGCGCTCGGGCGCTGCACCCGGGATGCGGGCGGGTGCACGGCGCTTGGCGCGTGGAAAAGTCTCTCGAATCCAGAATGTCGCGACGAAGCCGGCAAGGCTCACCAGGGCGGGTAGCCACAGTGCGGCGCGAAGGTCTGCCGGCGCGACCGCGCTGCCGGCCGACCAGGACAGCGCCCAGCCATAGCCCATCTCGATGACCGCGGTGGTCAGGAAGACGCCCATGTTCACCAGGGCGAGCGAGACCCCCACGACGTGCTCGGGCACGCTCTCCTTGACGGCGGCGAAAGACACCACGACCTGCGCACTCGACAGTCCCAGGGCCAGGAAACAGGCAAGACCGAGGGCCGCGCTGGACCACGGCGCGAACAGCAATCCGGCCCAGGCCAGTGAACCGAGTAGCGATGCCGATAACACGAATGCCTTGCGTGTCTGCAGCCCGTCGGAAAAGTGCCCTACGAGTAGCGAGCCCAGACCGTAAGGCACAAGGGCCGCGGTGAGGACCCAGGAGGCGGCATCGCCGGACATGCCAAAGCCGTCGCCGAGCAGGCGCGTTCCCCAGAGCCCGGCGAATGCATAGAACGTGCCGTTGGTTCCCGAGATCGCGAGCAATATCAGCCAGAGCTGCGGCGAGCGCACGGCGTCGTGCCAGGCCGTCATGCGCGCCAGATCGTCGCCACCGGGCGGTGCCTGCGTGGCGCCGTGAATGTCTTGCGCGCCAGGCGGGGAACGCCACAGTCGGCTGATCAGTACGCCGACGGCCAGCGTGAGGGCCCCGAGACCGATGAAGATCGGGCGCCAGTCGAGTGTTTTCAGCAGCAGATGTGCGGGCGCTTCGGCCGTAATCGAACCGAGTGCGGCGACAAGCAACGTACAACCGGTGATTTGGCCGAATCGCCGCTGGTCGAACCAGATGGCGTTGTTTTTCATCATGGCGACGAAAACCAGCGACATGCCGAATCCGACGAGACCGGGGCCGGCAAGCGCGATCGGGTAACTCGGCGCAAGGCCCAGCGTGAGCGCCCCGGCGCCGGTCAACATCGTGCCGGCCGCGGCCGGTACGCGAATACCCATGCGGTCCACGATGAGCCCCGCCGGAATTTGCATCAGCGTATAGACCCAGAAATGGGCCGCCCCCAGGCCGCCGATCTCGGCAGGCCCGAGGCCGAAGCTCCGGCCGATCGGTAGCGCGAAACTCGCGGGTGCGAATCGGTTGAAAAAGCCGATGAAAAACGCCGCCGCCAAAAGACAATAGCTGAGGGTACGCCATGCCACGAGGTTCATGTTGCTGACGGACCGGTAGGCACGCCACGCCGTTGTCGGGCCGTCAGCATGGATCGCGCCCATACGCGGATGATCGGCTCGCGTGACGGGTTGATCGATAACGCCATGTGCACCATGCGGCTCCGGTGGGTTCGCCAATGTCCCGATCGTCGCCCACGCCACAATCACGGTACAGACACAGATCTTCGGTTTGTATGCGATACAGTGATCAAACGCGAACGCGAGGTCACCATGCATCTGTACGAAACGCTGGCCGATGACTTGTCCTGGCTGATCTGTGCCGGCGTGTACCCGCCGGGGGCGCGCTTGCCTTCGGTGCGACATATCAGCCGGCAACGCGGCGTGAGCGTGTCCACGAGCGTTCGTGCCTACCACGAGCTCGAGCGCCGTGGGGTAATCGAAGCGGCGCCGCGGTCAGGCTATTTCGTGGTGGGTCCGCGGCGATCGGCGTTGCCTTCCGTTCCCGAACACGGCGCCTCGCCCGTGCCCGTTGCCGGCGCGCATCGAATACTGCAGCTTCTCGCCGCCGCGGACGATCCGCGGACCGTGAGTTTTGGCGCGGCCACGCCGCACCCGGATTACATGCCGAGTGCGGCGATGGCGGCGGCGAGTCGAACCGTCTGGCGCCGTGCCCGACGCCGCTGCATGAACCAAGCCTTTCCGCCCGGCGCTGTTGAATTGAGAACGGAACTGGCCAGGCGATTGGCCATGGCGGGGTGCCGACTCGATCCGGACGATCTGTTGATCACCAATGGTTGTCAGGAAGCGATGGCGATCGCGCTGAAAATGCTGTGTCGGCCGGGAGACGTCGTCGCGGTGGAAGCGCCGACCTACTACGGCTTGCTGGAGGTTCTCGAACAGCAACAGCTGCGGGCCCTGCCGATTCCGAGTGATCCGAGCCAGGGCCTCGCGCTCGACCCGCTCGAGCAGGCGTTTCGTACGCGCGAAGTCCGCGCCTGTGTCGTGACTCCGGTGGCATCGAATCCGCTAGGGGTCACGTTGTCCGATGAACGCAAGCAGGCCCTTGTCGCATTGGCCGAGCGGCATGCGGTGCCCATCGTGGAAGACGATACATACGGCGAGTTGGTCGAGACTGGTCGACGGCCCACGCCGCTCAAGGCCTGGGATCGGGCAGGACGGGTGTACTACTGCGGCTCGGCGACCAAGACCATCTGTGCCGGTCTGCGCATCGGGTGGCTTGCGATGCCGGGGCGATACCGGCAGCAGGCCGCCATGGCGCAGTACTTACGCACGATCTCGGTCAACACCCCGGCTCAACTCACGCTCGCGCATTATCTGGCGACCGGTCATATCGACCGGCACATGCGAGCCGCCGCCCGAGCGTATCGGCAATGCGTGGCCCGGCTCATCGCTGAGCTCGAGCAACATTTTCCGGCGGGGACGAAGATCAGTGCGCCGCAGGGCGGTTTTCTGGTGTGGGCCGAACTCCCGGGCACGGTGGATACCGGGGCGCTGCTGGCCGAAAGCCTCCGCTGCGGCGTCAGTTTTGCCCCAGGCGCATTGTTCGCGCCAAACGGCGGATTCGAGAACTGTATGCGGTTGAACGCGGCCGTTGCATGGGATCAAGCAGCGCAATCCGCGTTGCAGAACCTCGGTGGCCTGGTCCGCGATCGTCTCGGCTGAGCCGATCATCCTGGCAATTTCATTGGTGCCGAGGACGAAGCGTTTGCCGCAGGCCAGCTTGAAGCTGCGGTTTCGCGAGCGCGGCGCGCCGCACCGGCGTTCCTGGGCCGCGTCAGCGATTTGATGGGCTCGTATCGGTTCGCTGTGGGCGAGTCCTGGTTTTGACGCGGCAGGGAACAAGAGGTTGATCCCGCGCAACTTTCGCTTTTTCCAGTCTTGTCGGCTCCGGCGTGCCAGCCGTCAGGACGATCACGCCGGCGAGCATGATCAACCCCATACCGAGCAGCGTCAGCCGGTCCGGGATGTCGCCAAAAAACACGAATCCCCAGAATGTCGCGAAGATCAGAAAACTATAGTCGAACGTGGCGATAACTTGTGGCCGCGGGGATTGATAGGCTCTGGCGAGCCCCAGGCTGATGCCGATCATCAGACATGCAAGCACGACGATAACCCACCCGTCGCGGCCGCTCATGGGTCGCCACGCGCCAAACAGGAAAGGGTAGTCGAAGCCGGCGCCGACGCCCGTTCGACTTAGGTAAAGGCTCGCCGCCAGTCCGGTCACAAGAAGGCTAAGATTGAGCCAGACGGCCAGAGCCCGCGTCGGCATGTCGCTGCACTTGGCACGGGTGATCACCGCGGCCACCGCATATAGAAAAGCGGCGCCCACCGGAACCAGGGCAAGTGGTTTGAAGCCCGATGCCGCCGGCCGGACGATCAGCAACACGCCGGCAAAACCGATCAGTATGCCGAGCCAATGCCGCGACGTGATGGGCTCCCGCAGAACGATGGCAGACAGCCCGGCGATGAACAGGGGCGATGTATACAACGCCGCCGCTACCACCGATAGCTCGAGCCATGGAATGGCCGCGTAGATGCCGAGATACATCAAGACGAGCGCCAGACTGCGCAGCGCGATCCAGCCATAACGGCCCGTGTTCATGCGTCCGCGCGCCATTACCAGAAGAATCGGTAGCACCAGCGCGGATCGCAGCACATAGATCTGCCACAGCGTCATGGCGGTACTCGACTGTTTGATCAGCGCGTCGGCCAACGCCATACCAAAAACGGTCGTGATGATGGTCGCGACGCCGACGCGGGTTGCCGAACACGCTGCTCCGGATTTCCACATAACTGACAGGATAAAAAGGGCGTGGTCAGCTTTTCAGAGCCCAACCGTGTCGTATAGTCGTTAGGATCGACCTAAAGAATTCGAAAAAATCGAACAATGAATCGTGCCGATCTTGCTGCATTACAGACTTTCGTGACGATCGCGGAGCAGGGCTCGCTACGCGGCGCGGCGAAATCGTTGGGCGTCAACCCGCCAGCGGTATCGCACCAGTTGAAGGCGTTCGAAACACGTCTCGGCACGTCGTTGTTCCACAGGACGACGAGATCGCTCACATTGACCGAGGCCGGACGGGCGTTGTTCGAAGGCAGCGGCCATCTACTGCAAGCCATCGAGCGGACAGTCGATGCCGTACGCGACCCGAGGCATGCGCAATCGGGCCGGCTTTGCCTCACGTTGCCTTTTCGGGCCTGGCAGCTGATCGTCGCGCCGCGGATGCGCGCGTTTCAATCAGCCTATCCCGGTATCGAACTCGACCTGACGGTCGACGAAGCCCTGACGGATCTCGCCGAGCAAGGGTTTCATGCCGGTATTCGCCTGGGCGATCATCTGCAGGACAATCAGGTCGCGGTGCGGCTTTCCTCGTCGGAACCCGCGGCCTATGTCGCTTCTCCGGATTATCTCGACCGGCATGGTCTACCGGCGGCGCCGCGCGACCTGCTCCAGCATGCCTGTATCCGCTATCGCCGAGCGAGCTCGGGGCGTATTGCCGAGTGGCGTTTCCTGACAGCCGATGGTGCGATCACGGTCAACCCGGGTGGGGGACTGATACTCAATGACCTGCGAACCGTGGTCGACGCCGCACGCCAGGGTCTGGGGATCGGCTGGTCGCTCAAGCGAGGCGTGCAGGCGGATCTGGACGGCGGCGATCTGGTCCAGGTTCTGCAAGCCTTCACGCCCGCGCGCCCTGGCTTTTTCCTCTACTTTCCACAATCGGCACGCCATCTCGGGCTCTTGCGCGCTTTTATCGAGCACTTTCGTCTGGCGTAAGGCGCTGGCGCCTCGTTGCCTCCGGGGTTTGTCGGGTATCGCGGCAGCAAGTTGGGCGAGGGACAAGCCCGCCCCGCGTGTCATTGGATATCCGAATATCGGGCTGCGTCGGTCGGGTTGCCAGACCATTCGGCGCACGCTTCGGCAGCTTCCCTGCTAAAATCCGCGGCCAGCCCGGGTGGCGAAATAGGTAGACGCATGGGACTTAAAATCCCTTGGAGCTTGGCTCCGTGCCGGTTCGAGTCCGGCCCCGGGCACCAGTGCTTTTTGCGCGGGAGGGCGCACTCGCCGCCGGTTCGAGCGTCCGGCTGGCCGGTGTGTTGCGATGGGCGTTGCGATAGATGCCGGTTGTTTTGCGTCGCGGTGCGGGAATGGTTGGCGCGATGTTCGAAATATCCGAATCGAAGCTGAACGATCGGGCGCAGCTCATCATTGTATTGCCCAACCAACGCGTTAAACTCCGATCTTCAATCGTCCACAGACGATAAACCGATGTCAGGAGAGATCAGGCTCGATTTCGAGCAGTTGCCGGCAGTGGCGCCGTCCTATTTTCGGGCGGTCGCGAATTTTGGCTCCGGGCTGTCCAAGGGCGAAACGATTCCCGAGATCGTTGCCCGATTGAATGACTTGGAAGTCAGGGCGGAGAATCTTGCGCGGTACCGCAGGGTCTGCGGTTTCCCGCGCGCCGACACCTTGCCGGTGACATACCCCCATGTCCTGGCGTTTCCCATGCATATGGCGGTGCTCACGCACAGGCGTTTCCCGCTCAAGTTGCTCGGGCTGATTCATGTGCGCAACCACATCACCCAGCATCGGGCGATTCAGGCCGGCGAGCCGCTGGATCTGGTGGTCTCGGTGGGTGGGCATCGCGAGGCGGTCAAGGGCATCGAGTTCGATCTCGTCACCCGGGTCAACGATGCGAGCGGCGCCGCGATCTGGGAAGAAACCGGCGTGATGCTGTCGCGCGGCAAGGGCGGCTCCGGCGGCGCTTCGAGCAAGAAGCGACAGGCACCCGCAGCGGATTTTACGCCCGCGGAGGAAGCCACCTGGCAGGTGCCTGCCGATATCGGTCGGCGCTATGCGTCGGCGGCCGGCGACTACAATCCCATTCATCTCAGCGCCTGGAGTGCCAAGCTGTTCGGCTTCCCGCGAGCTATCGCGACGGGTATGTGGATGAAGGCGCGGGCGGCCGCCGCGCTGCAGCCGCATCTGAGCTCCGAGGCTTATTCACTTTCGGTTGCCTTCAAGAAACCCGTGTTTCTACCGAGTACCTTGGTATTCCAGTACGGCGGCGCCGACAACGGCGTGGATTTTGCTTTAACCAGTCGCTCCGGCGATGTTCAGCACCTCACGGGCGAGGTTCGATATTTGTGAGCCCGCGGCCGGTGCGGGTTGCCGCAGGCTGCGACAGATCGCGCGGCGACCACGACGGAATCAAGTTTAGATAAAGGAACTGTTATGCGAATTCGTAAAGCGGTATTTCCGGTAGCCGGACTCGGCACCCGTTTTTTGCCGGCAACCAAGGCCAGTGCGAAGGAGATGCTGCCGGTGGTGGACAAGCCGCTCGTGCAATATGCGGTGAAGGAAGCGATTGCGGCCGGCGCCGAAGAGATGGTGTTCATCACCAGCCATGCCAAGAATTCGATCATGGATCACTTCGACCGCGACTACGAACTCGAAGCCGCGTTGGAGGCCAAGGGCAAGGAAGAGTTGCTGGCCGCTGTGCACGACGTGCTGCCGCCGGGCATCAGCTGTGTGTACATTCGCCAGCCCGAGCAGCTTGGCCTGGGCGATGCGATTCGCTGCTCTCTGCCGGCGGTTGGCGATCAGGACTTTGCCGTGATTCTGGCCGACGATCTGATCGCCGGCTCGTTCCAGCCCTGTATGGCGCAGATGCACCGCGTGTATCAGGAGTACGGGACCAGCGTACTGGCGGTACAGCGGGTGCCTTGGGAGGAAACCCACAAGTACGGCATCGTGCAGGCGGAGCCGATCGGGCCCGGCCTGTCCGAGATTCGCGGCATCGTCGAGAAACCAGCCACCGAGGAAGCGCCCTCAAATCTTGCCGTGGTCGGCCGTTATATCCTCACGCCGCGTATCTTCCGGCTGATCGACAAGACCAAGCCGGGTGCCGGCGGCGAGATTCAGCTGACCGACGCGATCGAAGCCCTGATGGGCGAACAGACCGTGCTGGCCTATGAGTTCGAAGGCACACGTTATGACTGCGGCAGCAAATTCGGCTATCTGAAAGCCAATGTTGAAATGGGCCTTAAACACGCCGAAATCGGTGATGAGTTCCGGGATTATCTCAAGCGGCTCACCGCGAGCTGGGACGACGATTCAGAAGCGAAGCAGGCCAGCTAGCAGGCGGCCCGGAATGCCGGCGTTCGCGCCGGCCCGGGCCCTGGCAATTTGTTATCATGAGCGCCCGGCGCGGACCGGATGATGGCAGCGGAGCGCCGGCCAACGACACCAGGGTGTATCCGGCACCTTGACACGGCCACAGACCAGTTTCTATGAAAAGTGACTTGAACGACGAGTTCATCAGTACCTCCCCGTTGTTCGGCGGCAACTCTTCCTACGTCGAAGCCTATTACGAGCAATATCTCCGCGATCCGGAATCAGTCGAGCCGAGTTGGCGCGAGTATTTCAAGAGCCTCAACGGCGATGGCCGTGGCAGCGATATCGCCCACGGCCCGATCCGCGATTCGTTCGTCGATGTACAGGCGTCGGCGGGGCAGGGCGCTTCGGCAAAACCGGGGCTTTCCTCGCGCGCGGCTCAGAAGCAGGCGGGCGTGTTGCAGTTGATCAACCATTATCGCAGCCGGGGACATCGGGTGGCCGATCTCGACCCGCTGGGACTGTACCAGCCGCCGGCGCTGCCGGATCTCGACCCGGCTTACCACGGGCTCGGCGAGGCGGATATGGACAAGGTGTTCAACACCGGTTCGCTGTACGCCCACGATGACGAGATGAAGCTGCGGGACATCATCGATGTCTGCAAGCAGGTGTACACGGGCACGATCGGCACCGAGTACATGTATATTACCGATACCGAGCAGAAGCGCTGGATCCAGCGGCGCCTGGAAGCCGGCGTTGAGCACCCTGGACTCAAGGACGATGAAAAGCTCGAGATCCTGCGCCAGCTGACGGCGGCTGAGGGCATTGAACGGTATCTGCATACCAAGTACGTCGGCCAGAAGCGTTTCTCGCTCGAAGGCGCGGACAGCATGATTCCGGCGCTCGACGAGTTGGTCCGTTCCGCCGCTCGCCATCACGTCGACGAAGTCGTGATCGGCATGGCGCACCGCGGTCGGCTCAACGTGTTGGTCAATATTCTCGGCAAGGCGCCGAGCGAGCTGTTCGCCGAGTTCGAGGGCAAGTATGACGTCGAAGAGCTCGACATGTCGGGCGACGTCAAATACCACCTCGGTTTCTCCACCGATATCGAAATCGAGGACGAACGCGTGCATCTGGTGCTCGCGTTCAACCCGTCCCATCTCGAGGCGGTCAATCCGGTCGCCCAGGGGTCGGTGAAAGCGCGTCAGGTGCGGCGCCACGACAGCGCTGGCGAGACCGTGCTGCCGGTGCTGATTCACGGCGATGCCTCGTTCGCCGGGCAGGGCATCGTCATGGAGACGCTGCAGTTGTCCCAGGCCGAAGGTTACTCGACCGGAGGCACGGTGCATCTGATCGTGAACAACCAGCTCGGTTTCACGATGCAGGATCCGATCACCGGCAAGCAGGGCGAGATGTCGCGTACGTCGAACTACTGCACCGACATCGCCAAGATGCTCGAAGCGCCGGTGTTCCACGTCAACGGTGACGACCCGGAGGCGGTGGTGTTCGTCATGCGCCTGGCCATGGATTATCGCGAGACCTTCGGCAAGGACGTGATCGTCGACATGATCTGCTATCGCCGGCAGGGGCATAACGAGGCGGATGAGCCCGCGGTCACCCAGCCGCTGATGTATCAGAAGGTCAAGAGCATGCAGACGACTCGCGTGCTGTATGCCAAGCATCTGCAGGACATCGGCCTGATCGGCAGTGACGGCGCCCAGGAACTGTTCGACGCCTATCGCGACGGGCTCGACGCGGGCAAGAACATCAGTCGGACCACGCTCGGCATGGTGGGCAACGAACACACCGTGGACTGGGACAAGTACCGGCTCGATAAATGGTCGAACATTGTCAACACGTCGGTGCCGGTGGAGACATTGCGGCGTCTGTCTTCGGCCATGTACGACAGCCTGCCCGACGGTTTCGACTTGCACAAACGCGTGCAGCGCATCGTCGACGATCGGCGGAAAATGGCCGCCGGTGCGTCCCGGATCGACTGGGGGTTCGCCGAGCACATGGCTTATGCGAGCCTGCTCGACGATGGCTTCAACGTGCGGCTTTCCGGGCAGGACTCCGGTCGCGGCACGTTCTTCCATCGCCACGCCAAGATCTACAACCAGAAGGACGGCGAGGCGATCCTGCCGTTGAACGAATGCTCGCGCGACGGCACCACCTTCGAGGTTCACGACACGCTGTTGTCGGAGGCCGGTGTGCTCGGCTTCGAATACGGCTATGCCTCGGCCGATCCGGATACATTGACAATCTGGGAAGCCCAGTTCGGCGACTTCGTCAATGGTGCCCAGGTGATCATCGACCAGTTCATTGCCAGCGGCCGGGCCAAGTGGGGCCGGATGTGCGGGCTGACGATGTTCCTGCCGCATGGTTACGAGGGTCAGGGCCCGGAGCATTCATCGGCCCGTCTGGAGCGTTTCCTGCAGTTGTGCGCCGAGCGCCACATGATCGTCTGCGTGCCCTCGACGCCGGCGCAGTGGTTCCATCTCCTGCGTCAGCAGATGGTGCGCAATCTGCGCATGCCGCTGGTCGTACTCACACCCAAGAGCCTGCTGCGTCATCGCCTGTCGACGTCGACACTGGAGGATCTGGCGGACGGTCACTTCCAGTTCGTGATCGACGACACCGCCGATCTCGATGCGGACAAGGTCAAGCGCGTGGTGTTCTGCAGCGGCAAGGTCTACTACGACCTGTACCAGGAGCGGTCAGAGCGCGAACTCGATGATGTGGCGCTGGTGCGCATCGAGCAGCTATACCCCTTCCCGGCCCAGGATTATGCCGCCGCACTGGCGCGTTATCCGAATGCCGATCAGATCGTCTGGTGTCAGGAAGAACCCGAGAACCAGGGTGCCTGGTATCAGATCAAGCATCGCCTGCAGGTGCCGCTGGAAGATCATCACGAACTGCTCTATGCCACGCGCCCGGGCGCGGCAACTACCGCGGTGGGCTACCACAAGCTGCATGTGCGGCAGCAGGAGGCGGTGGTCGAGGCTGGTCTGGTCGGCGGCGAGCACCTGATCGAGAAAGGCACGGTCAAGGCCGATCCGCGCGGCAAGAAATCCGGCGTCCGCAACAAGTAGTGAAGCGGATCAACATTCACAGACAAACGACGAATCAGGAATAGTAATGGCGACAGAAGTCAAAGTGCCGGAGCTGCCGGAATCGGTCAGCGAGGCCACGGTTGGCGAATGGCAGAAAAAGCAGGGCGACGCGGTCGAACGCGACGAGAACCTGCTGGATCTCGAGACTGACAAGGTAGTGCTCGAAGTGCCGGCCGTTGCTGCTGGCAAACTCGCCGAAATCAAGGTCCAGGCGGGTGACACCGTCCAGGCCGGCGATGTGCTCGCGATCATCGAGGAAGGCGCGGCCGGTGATGCCGGCGGCGACGAATCCGACGACGAGGCGAGCGAGGACACGAGCCAATCTGCGGCCAGCCAGGCCTCGTCGAGCCAGGACACGTCGGATGAACACGCCGATGGCTCGGGCAGCGACGACGCGCTGGCGAGCCCCGCGGCCAGCAAACTCATGGATGAGAACGACGTCGCCGCGCGCGATGTGACGGGCACCGGCAAGGACGGCCGCATCACCAAGGCCGACGTGCAGAAGGCGATCGAAGACAAGCCCGCGGCCAGCGGCAAGAGCGCTTCGGGCAGTAGCCGTGATAAAAGCGCCGAACAGGCGCCAGCGACCGAGCAGGCCGACCGTCAGGCGCTGGGCGAGGTGTCGCCCGAGCGCGTCGAGCAGCGCGTGCCGATGACGCGGATCCGCCAGCGCATCGCCGAACGCCTGCTGGATGCCTCGCAGAACACCGCCATGCTGACCACCTTCAACGAGGTGGACATGAAAGCGGTCATGGATCTGCGTGCGCAGTACAAGGAAAAGTTCGAGAAGGACCACGAGGTCAAGCTCGGTTTCATGTCGTTCTTCGTCAAGGCGGCGGTCGAGGCGCTCAAGCGCTATCCGATCATGAACGCCTCGATCGACGAGGGCGATATCGTCTACCACGGTTACTATGACATCGGCGTGGCCGTGTCCTCGCCACGTGGTCTGCTCGTGCCGGTGCTGCGAGACGCCGACCAGCAGTCGTATGCCCAGGTCGAGTCCAAGATCCGCGATTTCGGCAAGCGGGCCCAGGACGGCAAGGTCACGATGGACGAGATGACCGGCGGCACGTTCACGATCACCAATGGCGGCGTGTTTGGCTCGCTGCTGTCGACGCCGATCATCAACCCCCCGCAGGCGGCGATTCTCGGCATGCATGCGACCAACGACAAGCCGGTCGTGCGCAATGGCGAAATCGTGATCCGGCCGATGATGATGCTGGCCGTGTCCTACGATCATCGCTTGATCGACGGCCGCGACGCGGTGTTGTTCCTGCGCGCGATCAAGGAACTGCTCGAGGATCCGGCGCGACTTCTGCTGCAGGTCTGATTCGATTCCGACGCGCCGGCTCCATGCCGGCGCGCTTCTTTATAGAAATCAAGCAAGGACAAGCATGAGCAAGCAATACGATGTCGTGGTGATCGGTGCGGGACCGGCCGGTTATGTGGCCGCGATCCGTGCCGCCCAGCTCGGTATGAAGGTCGTCTGCATCGACAAATGGCTCAATCTCGACAACAAGCCCTCGCTCGGCGGCACCTGTCTCAATGCCGGTTGTATTCCGTCGAAGGCGCTGCTGGAGTCCAGCGAGCTCTACCACCGCGCCAATCACGAGTTCGCCACCCATGGTCTCAAGGTCGGCGATGTCGAGATGGATATCGCCCAGATGCAGAAGCGCAAGGCCGGTGTGGTGAATGAACTCACCGGCGGCATTGCCAGTCTGTTCAAGGCGAACGGCGTGGAATCCATGGCCGGCAGCGGCCAGGTCGTGGATTCCGGTGAGGTGAAATACACCAGCCATGATGGCAACGAAGAGACGATCGAGGCCGAGCACATCATCATCGCCTCCGGCTCGATTCCGGTGGAGCTGGATATCGCGCCGTTCGACGGCGAGCTGATCGTCGATTCCTGGGGCGCGCTCGAATTCGACGAAGTGCCGAAGAAGATCGGCGTCATCGGCGCCGGTTATATCGGCGTGGAACTGGGCAGTGTCTGGTCGCGCCTGGGCGCCGAGGTCACATTGCTGGAAGCGGTCGAGGACTTCATGCCGATCGCCGATCGCGACGTGGCCAAGGAAGCGCTCAAGACGTTCAAGAAGCAGGGCCTGGATATTCAGCTCGGCGCGCGCGTGACCTCGGCCAAGACCAACAAGAAATCGGTCCGGGTCGAATACACCCAGGGCGACGAAAACAAGAGTGAAACCTTCGACCGCCTGATCGTGGCCGTCGGCCGCCGGCCGAACACGGCCAATCTGTGCGCCAAGGGCGCTCAGGTCGAGCTCGACGACAAGGGCTTTGTCGACACAGACGATTTCTATCGCACCAGCCTGCCGGGCGTTTATGCGGTCGGCGACGTGGTCGGCAACCCGATGCTGGCGCACAAGGGCATGGAAGAAGGCGCCACGGTCGCCGAAATCCTCGCGGGCCAGAAGCCGCACGTAAACTATGACGCGATCCCGTCGGTGGTCTACACCGCGCCGGAACTCGCCTGGGTCGGCAAGAGCGAAGCGCAGGTGAAATCGGCCGGTATCGATTATCGGGTCGGGCAGATTCCGTTTTCAGCCAACGGCCGCGCCAAGGCGCTGGGCCAGCAGGGCGGCTTCGTCAAGATGATCGCCGACGCCCAGACCGACGAGATCCTCGGCGTGCACATGATCGGGCCGTATGTGTCCGAACTGGTGCAGGAAATGGTTGTTGCCATGGAGTACCGGGCTTCGAGCGAGGACATCGCGCGCATCATGCACGGGCATCCGACCCTGTCGGAGACGGTGCACGAGGCGGCGCTTGCCGTCGACGGGCGTCCGATTCACTTCCCGCCGCCGCGCAAGAAGAAGTAGGCAGCCGGGGCGATCTGCGGGTTCCGACGGGGAGCGGTCGGAATCCGCGGCTTGTACCACGGACCGCTGCGCTGGCGCGCCGTGTAGACTCCCGGGGCCTTGGCGCTTTCCTTACCCTCGCCGGTTGCCCCTGTATGACTGACCAGAGCGACGAGCGCTCGCTGGCCCGCCACGCGCGCCAGGACGACGCCCCGAAGCCGAACCACACCGGCCAGGAATCGGCGCGGGCGGACGAACCCAACGGCAAGTCCATGCCGTTTCTCTGTCTGGCTGCGCTGGGTATTGTTTACGGCGATATCGGCACCAGCCCGATCTATGCGCTGCGCGAAGCCTTCTATGCGCATGCCAGCATCGGTACGCAGGCGGCCAATGTCTATGGCGTGCTATCGCTGATGTTCTGGTCGTTGATCATCGTCATCTCGGTCAAGTACCTGTCGGTGGTCATGCGGGCGTCCAACAACGGCGAGGGCGGCATCATCGCGTTGGTGGCGTTGCTCAATCCGTGGAAGACCGAGAAGACCAGCCGGCGCTACATTCTCATGCTGCTCGGCCTGTTCGGGGCGGCCTTGCTCTACGGCGACGGCACGATCACGCCGGCGATCTCGGTCCTGAGCGCCATCGAGGGGCTCCAGGTCGCCACGCCGGCCTTCAAGCCCTACGTGGTGCCGATCACGATCGTGATCCTGATCGGCCTGTTTCTCATCCAGCGCCGCGGTACCGCCGCGGTCGGGGCGTTCTTCGGGCCGGTCATGCTGCTCTGGTTCGCCGTGCTCGGCGTGCTGGGTCTCGGCGGCATCATCCACAACCCGGGGGTGTTTGCCGCGATCAACCCGGCCTATGCCGTCGCGTTCTTCGTCACGAATGGCTTTGCCGGCTTCCTCGTCATGGGCACCGTATTCCTGGTCGTCACCGGCGGCGAGGCGCTCTATGCCGATATGGGGCATTTCGGTATCGCGCCTATTCGCATCGCCTGGTTCGCGGTGGTTCTGCCCGGGTTGCTACTCAATTATTTCGGCCAGGGCGCGCTGATGCTGTCGAACCCGCAGACGCGCGAGCCGTTCTACGACCTCGCGCCGCACTGGGCGCTGTATCCGGTGGTACTGATCGCCACGCTGGCGACGGTGATCGCTTCCCAGGCGGTGATTTCCGGCGTGTTCTCGCTCACGCGCCAGGCGGTTCAGCTCGGGCAGCTGCCCCGGCTGCGCATTATCCAGACATCGCGCGAGTCCTACGGCCAGATCTACATCCCGATGATGAACTGGATTTTGATGGCCGCGACCATTGGCCTCGTGATCGGGTTCAAGAGTTCGGACCGACTGGCCTCGGCCTACGGCGTGGCCGTGTCGCTGGACATGGTGATCACCACGCTGCTTGCGTTTTTCGTGGCCCGTCGTTGGGGCTGGTTTCCGAACATCGCCGCCGGTATCGCGCTGGTGCTGATCGTGATCGATCTGTCGTTCTTCGGCGCCAACATCTTCAAGATTCCCGACGGTGGCTGGTATCCGCTGCTCGTGGCCGCCCTGATTTTCTTCATTATGGCGACCTGGCGAACCGGCCGTGAACTGGTGGGTCGGCATCTGGATGAAGAGACCGAGCCCCTGGATGAGTTCATCCAGGCGCACGCCGATGAGAGCTTTCGCGTGGCCGGCACGGCCGTGTTCATGACTGGGGCGACCCGCAAGACACCGCCGATGCTGCTGCACCATCTGCGCCACAACAAGGTGTTGCACGCGCAAGTGATCCTGCTGACCGTGCATACGCGCGATGTGCCGCGGGTGGCGGCTGCCGAGCGCATGGACATCGAAGACCTCGGTCGCGGTTTTTATCGCATGCAGCTCTACTACGGTTTCATGCAGACCGCGAATGTGCCGGTGGCGTTGCGGTTTGCGCGGGAATACGGGCTGGAGATCGATGTCGAGGAAACAACGTATTACGTCGGTCGCGAGACACTGATCCCCACTGCGGAGGTGCCGGGCATGATGGTCTGGCGCGAACGGCTGTTCGCCTATATGTCGCGTAACGCCGTGCCGGCGACGGCGTATTACCTGATTCCCAGTGACCGGGTCGTTGAACTCGGGCTTCAGATTGAGCTTTAGGTATCCAGTCCCGCCAACAAATGGTTTGGCTGGAAAAAATGGCTCAGGGTTGCGATGTTGCCGGCAGGCCAGCGCCGGGATGGATGACGCGATGCCAATCCGAGCGGCTGGTGACGCCTTGCTTTCGCGGGTCGCCGCGATGAATCCGCTCCGGGTGACGGCTTTCCCTGCGCGAGGCGGCATGCAGCCTGTTAAAATGCCGCCGAGCGTATCCAGACGAGGCGTTTATGGCAGGGCATAGTAAATGGGCGAATATCCAGCACCGGAAGAAGGCCCAGGACAAGAAGCGCGCCAAGGTATTCACGCGGCTGATTCGCGAGATCACGGTCGCGGCCCGCATGGGCGGTTCGGATCCCAACGATAATCCGCGGCTGCGCCTGGCCTGGGACAAGGCGTTGGCCGCGAACATGCCCAAGGACAACATCGAGCGCGCGGCCAAGCGCGGCGCGGGCGAGTCCGGCGGCGACAACTACGAGGAAGTGCGTTACGAGGGGTACGGCCCGCAGGGCGCGGCGATCATGGTCGACTGCATGACCGACAACCGCAATCGCACCGTCTCCGAAATCCGCTATGCGTTCAGCCGCAACGGCGGCAATATGGGCGCCGACGGGTCCGTGGCGTATCTGTTCGATCGCAAGGGCGTGCTGACTTTTTCGCCCGAGGTAAGCGACGAGGACGTGCTCGACCCAGCGCTGGAGGCCGGCGCCGAGGATCTGGTGGAGTACGAGGACGGTTCGTTCGAGGTGCTCACCGCGCCGGACGACTACGCTGAGGTGCGTCAGGCGGTCGAGTCGGCCGGGTTCGCGCCTGCCGATGCCGACGTCACCATGCGCCCGGCAACCACGGTGGAACTGACCGGCGACGCGGCCCGCACCTGTCTCAAGTTGATCGATGCGCTGGAAGACATCGACGACGTGCAGAACGTCTACACCAACGTCGAATTCGACGAGGAATCGCTCTCGGACGAGGCGGCCTAGGGCCTGTTGATGTTTCATACGAGCGCCGCGTTGGAGACCGCAAATCGTGTCCGGCAAGGCGCGAGCCGCCGCGGCGTGGCGTGCCACGACCCAGGCTTGCAACGCCGCCGGGCGCCCATGGTTAATTTTTCATGGGCGGCCCAACCCTTTGGGACAAGCGCTGTTTTGTGGCAATCCAGCGTTGTAGCCCGCTTGTGCAGAGTGACTGCACGGCGCGAGCTACGCCTCGTCTTGCCGCAAAACAACGCTTGGCGCGGACTCGTATGAAACATCAGCAGACCCTTGTGCCAAGAATCATCGGCATCGACCCCGGTTCGACCGTGACCGGCTATGCCGTGATCGACGGCGGCGCCGCGCCGTGTGCGCAGATCATCGATTGCATCCGCCTGCCGCGCGCCGATTTTCCGACGCGGCTGGGGCTGATCTTCGATCGTCTGTCGGAGGTGATCCGTGAATACCGGCCCGACGAAATGGCGATCGAGAACGTGTTCGTCTCGCGCAACGCCGCCAGCGCGCTCAAGTTGGGTCAGGCGCGCGGCGCGGCCATCTGTGCCGGGGCCTCGGCCGGTCTGCCGGTGGCGGAATATACACCGACCCAGATCAAGCAGGCGATTGTCGGTCGCGGCCATGCCGACAAACTGCAGATCCAGCATATGATCGCGATGTTACTCGGGGCGAAGGGTCCGCTACAGGCGGATGCCGCGGATGCCGCCGCCGTGGCGTTGTGCCACGCGCATCATGCGCACACCAGTGGCCGCATGCAGGCGGCGCGGGTGCGCACGCCATGATCGGCCGGCTGCGTGGGCGCATCGTGGAAAAACAGCCGCCGCGGCTGGTGATCGACGTCGGCGGCGTTGGTTACGAACTGGAAGCGCCGATGTCGACGTTCTTCACGCTGTCACAGCAGTCCGGTGAGGTGACGCTGCTCACGCAGATGGTCGTGCGCGACGATGCCATCCTGCTGTATGGCTTTGCCGAAGAGGCCGAACGCCGCCTGTTTCGCGAGTTGATCAAGGTCTCGGGCGTCGGGGCCAAACTTGCTTTAACCGTGCTGTCGGGCATGAACGTGGCCGACTTCGTGGCCACCATCGAGGCCGACGATGCCGCACGGCTAACCGGACTGCCCGGCGTGGGCAAGAAGACCGCGGCCCGCCTGTTGGTCGAGATGCGCGACAAGTTGTCGGGGACGGATATCGCGCCAAGCCTGAATTCGGCACCGCCCGGCGGTGGTGCCGAGGTCGCGGGTGTGGGGGCGAGTGCGGATGCGCGCCATGCCCTGATCGCGCTGGGCTACAAGCCGGCCGAGGCCGATCGCTTGCTGCGTGGCCTGGATGCCGATGGCAACGACAGCGAAGCGTTGATTCGCGAAGCATTGAAACGAGCGGTGCGCTGACATGTCGCCCGAATTCGAAGAGGCGGGCGAGCAGCGCCTGATCGGTTCGGCCGAGCGCCCCGAGGACGGCCGCTTCGATCGCGCGCTGCGCCCGACCGGGCTGGCCGAATACGTCGGCCAGCCCGAAGTATGCGAGCAGCTCGACATTTTCGTTTCCGCCGCACGGGCGCGCGCGGAAGCCCTCGATCACGTATTGATCTTCGGCCCGCCCGGACTGGGCAAGACCACGCTTGCGCACGTGATCGCCAACGAAATGGGCGTGGGTTTTCGCCAGACCTCGGGCCCGGTGCTGGAACGGCCGGGGGATCTCGCGGCCCTGCTGACAAACCTCGAGCGCAACGATGTGCTGTTCATCGATGAGATCCATCGGCTGTCGCCGGTGGTCGAGGAGGTACTTTACCCCGCGCTCGAGGATTACCAGATCGATATCGTGATCGGCGAAGGGCCGGCGGCCCGCTCGATCAAGCTGGACCTGCCGCCGTTCACGCTGGTCGGCGCCACCACACGGGCCGGCGCCTTAACCTCGCCGCTGCGCGACCGCTTCGGCATCGTGCAACGCCTGGAGTTCTATTCCCAGGCCGATCTGGCGTCGATTGTCACGCGCTCGGCCGGGATTCTGGAAATTGTCATCGAGCCGGCGGGTGCCGACGAGATCGCTCGCCGATCACGCGGTACGCCACGCGTGGCCAACCGCCTGTTGCGGCGCGTGCGCGACTACGCCGAGGTGCGCGCCGACGGTCGGATCAACGGTGGTACCGCGGCTCGGGCGATGGATATGCTGCGGGTCGACGACAACGGCTTCGACGTCATGGACCGCAAGCTGCTCGGCGCGTTGATCGAAAAATTCGAAGGCGGGCCGGTCGGGGTGGAAAGCCTGGCGGCCGCCGTCGGCGAGGCGCGCGAGACCATCGAGGATGTCATCGAGCCATATCTCATCCAGCAGGGGTTCATGATGCGCACGCCGCGCGGCCGGCTGGCCACATCCGCGACCTATCGTCATTACGGCCTGCCGGTACCGCAAGCCGATCGTCCCGCCGACTCGGATCTGTTTGATTTCGATGGCTGATCCGGCGGCGGCGTTCGCGATCGGTCTGCGCGTCTACTACGAGGACACGGACGCTACCGGTGTGGTCTACCATGCCAATTATCTGCGTTATTTCGAGCGCGCCCGTACCGAATGGCTGGAATCACGGGGCCTCGGGCATCGCGAGCTGGCCGAGGTACACGGCGTGGTCTTCACCCTGGCCGATCTGTCGATTCGTTTCCGCCGCCCGGCCCGGCTGGATGACCGTCTGGCCGTTAGTGCCGCGATTGCGGAACGTACGCCGGCGCGCGTTGTCTTCGAACAACAGATCACGCGCGATGGCGCCGCTTTAGTTCAGGGCCAATTCACGGTCGCCTGTGTAAAAGTCGCCAACTTCCGGCCGTGCCGGTTGCCTGAAGCGCTTATCAAGGAGTCGAGATGAACGTCGCGACCGACATGAGTCTTGTCAGTCTCATCATGCAGTCGAGCACCCTGGTCAAGGCCGTGCTCGTGATTCTGCTGCTCGCATCGATCGCCTCATGGGTGGTGATTTTCTCCAAGCGGCGATTGATGAAAAACACGGTCGCCGAAATGGAATGGTTCGAGGATCGTTTCTGGTCCGGCGGCAATGTCAAGGACATCTACGAGGAAGTTCTTCGTCAAGACGATCATCCCGAAGGGATGCCGGCGCTGTTCAAGGCCGGTTACGAAGAACTCAAGCGCCAGCGTAATCAGGGCGACGCCACCAGCGCGGACATCGTGCCCTCGGTACAGCGGGCGATGCGGGTGGCGTTGTCGCGTGAACTCGAACGGCTGGAATCCGGTCTCGCGTTCCTGGCGACGGTCGGTTCGATCAGCCCTTATGTCGGTTTGTTCGGTACCGTCTGGGGTATCATGAGCGCGTTCATCGGGCTCGGCAACGTGCAGCAGGCGAGCCTGTCCATGGTCGCGCCCGGGATCGCGGAGGCGTTGATCGCCACCGCCATGGGTCTGTTCGCTGCCATCCCCGCGGTGGTCGCCTACAACTTCTTCACCAATCGCCTCGAGTTCATCGAGAACCGGTTCGATACCTTCATGGAAGAAATGGCGGGCATCGTCGAACGCGGGGTGCATGCCGCCAACCCCATCGGCCGTGAGCGAGCGCCGAAGAAGACGGAAAAGCCCGAGCCCACGCGCACCGCGCCGGAACTGTAACGGTTTGTGGATCGCGAAGGATCGTCGCTCATGAGATCGCGAAAGAAACGCCGTCTGACCGCCGAGATCAACGTCGTACCCTACATCGACGTGATGCTCGTCCTGCTGATCATCTTCATGGTCACGGCTCCGTTGTTGACCACGGGCGTGAATGTCAATCTGCCCAAGGCGCCGGCCAAGGTCCTGGACATGAAGCAGGATCATCCGATCGTGCTCACGGTAACCGCGAATGGCGACATGTCGCTCAACGTCGGCCCTTCACCGGACAAACCGTTGTCGCCGGATCAGATCACTTCGACCGTCTCCAGGATCCTCAACCAGCGCCCGGATGCCCCGGTTGCGGTACGCGGCGATGGTTCCGGCACCTATGCCAATGTCGTGCGTGGCATGGTGTTGTTGCAGCGGGCAGGCGCCGGGCACGTGGGCCTGATCACCAACAACATCGACAAATCGAAGCATGGGAGCGGCGGCTAAGTGCTGGATTTGTTGTACAAGATCGGTGACAACTGGCGTGCGGTCATGCTCGCGCTCTTGCTGCACGGGCTTGTCGCGACGTTGCTCATCTTCGGGTTCGAGTTCTTCCACCCTGCGGCCTCGAAAGGCAACCACGGCGAATCCATTGTGGAGGCCTCGGTTGTGAGGACCCGCGATCAGCCCGCCCAGCCGCCGGCGCAAAAGTCCAAGCCGCAACCGGAGCCGAAGTCTCAGGCCAAATCCGACCAGCAGACCGAAGCAGCCAAGCAGAAGGCCGCGCAGGAAGCGGCCGCCAAGCAGGCGAAGGCGCAGAAGGAAGCCGCCGAGAAGGCAGCGCAGGCGAAGGCGCAGAAGGAGGCCGCCGAAAAGGCAGCGCAGGCGAAGGCGCAGAAGGAAGCCGCCGAGAAGGCAGCGCAGGCGAAGGCACAGAAGGAGGCCGCCGAGAAGGCTGCGAAGGAGAAGGCGCAGAAGGAAGCCGCGCGGAAAGCGGCGCAGGAGAAGGCGCGAAAAGCCGCCGAGCAGAAGGCGGCTCGGGAAAAGGCGCAGCAGGAGGCCGCCCGCAAGGCGAAACAGAAAGCCGCCCAAGAGAAAGCCCGCAAGGAAGCCGAGGCGAAGAAGAAGGCCGAAGAAGCAGCCCGAAAGAAGAAAGCCGCCGAAGAAGCCGCGAAGAAAGCTGCTGCCGAGAAAAAGGCGCGTGAAGCAGCGGCTAAATCGGAACTGCAGAAGGCGCTGGCTCAGGAGGCCTCCGGTCGCCAGAGTGCGGCTAACCGGAAGGCGCTTGCGGCCTACAAGAACGCGATCGAAGATAAGGTGGAGGGCAACTGGATTCGTCCGCCCGGCGTCTCTAATATCTCGTGCAAGGTCAAAGTCAAACAGTTGCCCGGTGGCCAGATCACCGATGTGCAGCTGCTCGGGTCTTGCGGTAGCGCGGCGATCGATCGGTCGGTCAAGCAGGCCATCTACAAATCCGATCCGCTGCCGACACCGCCGTCGGACAATCTGTTTCAGCCAGAAATCGAGTTTACCTTCAGGCCGGACCAATGAAATACAGAAATCTTCACTCGCTCGTTGTCGGTTTCGCGACCCTGTGCCTGATGGCCCTCGCGATATCTCCGGCGCAGGCTGCGCTGCAGGTGGATATCACCAAGAGCTCGAATAGCGCTATTCCAATCGCGATTGCGCCGTTCGGCTCCGGTCAGAGCCAGAAACTGCCGGTCGACGTGGCCAAGATCGCGAGCCGCGACCTGGCGTCGACCGGGTTGTTCAAGATGTTCCCGCGCAGCAACATGCTGGCGCATCCGAGTTCGCCGGATCAGGTCAACTACGATAATTGGCGCACTCAGAACGTGGACAATCTGGTGGTGGGTTCGGCCTCGCCGAACGGCCAGGGCGGCTACAAGATCACCTTCAGCCTGCTGGATGTGGCCCAGGGGCAGTCGGTGGCCAGTTATCAGCTCAATGCCGGGGCCAATCAGTTACGCCAGGCCGGGCATACCATCGCAAACCTGATCTATCAGCGATTCACCGGCAAGAAGGGCTACTTCCTCTCGCGCATCGCCTACGTGACGGTCACCGGCAGCTCGGCTGACCATCGCAAATTCCGTCTGGTGGTTTCGGATTACGACGGTAGTCATCCCAGCACTGTCTACTCCTCGCAGGACCCGATCATGTCGCCAGCGTGGTCGCCTGACGGCAGCAAGCTCGCTTACGTGGCCTTCAATGTCTACAAGGGCGTCAGCAGCGTCCGGGTCCAGGATCTGGCCACCGGCCACGTCCGCACGATCACTTCGGGGTCCGGGGTCAATGGCGCCCCGGCATGGTCGCCGGATGGCAAACGGCTCGCGCTGACGAAGTCGACCAACGGCAACAGCAATATTTACGTCTACAACCTGTCGACCGGCAAGATGCGGCAACTGACCCACGACAGCGCGATCGATACCGAGGCGGCGTGGTCACCTGATGGGCAGAACATCGCATTCACCTCGGATCGGGGTGGCCAGCCCCAGATCTACGAAATGAGCAGCCAGGGTGGGCAGGTGCAGCGCCTGACTTACGACGGCCAGAGTAACCAACGCCCGGATTTCTCGCCTGATGGCAAATCGCTGGCCATGGTTCAGAAGAGCGGCAACGGTTTTCGCATTGCGGTGATGAACCTTGCCAACAATAATGTGCGCATCGTGAGCGACGGGCCGCTGGACGATAGTCCGGCCTTCGCACCCAATGGCCAGGCCATCCTCTACGCGACCCAGGGCAGCAGCAATTCACTGGCGACTGTTTCGGTCGATGGCAAGGCGAAATCCACGCTTTCCCAGGCCGGCGAAGTTCGCGAGCCCGCGTGGGGCCCGTTCGGAAACTGAGTTAACGGATTGATACGCCGGTCGGATTCCCCTTCAGGCGGCGGTTGATAAACAATAGCAAGGAGCGTTCGAGCAATGCGTCACTTCGACTTCCAATTCGCCCGCCGGCTGATGCCGGTGATGGTGCTACTCGCCAGTGCGCTTGCAGTGACGGCTTGCGCGGGCAACAAGAACGTTCGCGGCAACGGCGGCATGCCGCAAGCCGGGATGCAGGGCAGCAACGGTCAGGCGTCCGGCACGGGCCAGCGTCGTGACATCGACGTGCGCGGTCTTCAGGATATCCCGCAAGGCGACCGTCACTTGTTCACCGACCCAAACAACCCGCTGTCGACCCGCACCATCTATTTCGCGCTGGACAGCAGCTCGATTGCGTCGAAGTATGGGAAGGTGATTCAGGCCCACGCCCACTATCTGGCCAATCACCCGAAGGTGCATCTGCGTCTGGAAGGCAACACCGACGAGCGTGGCACACGTGAATACAATGTCGCGCTTGGCGAGCGCCGCGCGGAATCGGTAAAGCAGGCCCTGGTATTGTCCGGCGCCAACGCGAGCCAGATCACCACGATTTCCTACGGTGAAGAACGGCCGGCTGTGCTTGGCCATACCAAAGCGGCGTACGCCAAGAATCGTCGTGTTGACTTCATCTACACGAATCAATAGTCGCTAGGGGCGAACGATGCGTAACGCGTTGATCACCACGACATTCGCCGCCACGGTCGCGCTTGCCGCGACCGGGCTGGCAGCCCATCCTGCCATGGCGGATTCCGCCGACAGCAACTCGCAGCCGTTGCGATTGGCCCAGAACGACAATGGCCCGAAACTGTTCACGCTGTATCAGCAGATTCAGAATCTCCAACAACAGGTCCGGGATCTGAACGGCCGGGTTGATACGCTGCAGCACAAGCTCAAGCAAAATGAGAAAGGTCAGCGCGATCTCTATCAGAATCTCGACAAGCGATTGAGCAAGCTGGAGAACGGCGGTGCGGGCGGCAGTGGCAGTAGCGGCAACGCTCATGGTAGTCAGGCGGCGACCGGCAACGATGACGGTAGCAATGCCTCGGATGTCGATGCCGCTACCCAGGCGGCTTACATGGACGGCTTCAACAAGCTCAAGAACGGCAAGTACGATGCAGCCATCGCCGCGTTCAAGCAGTTTGTCGCCCAGCACCCCCACACCAGTCTCACCGACAACGCCTGGTACTGGCTGGGCGAGACATATTACGTCCAGCAGAAGCTCGGCCAATCGGAAAAGGCATTCGACACGGTCGTGAATCAGTTCAGTGATTCGTCCAAGGTGCCGTCGGCGTTGTACAAGATTGGCCTGATCAAAGCGGCGCACAATCACAGCGACAATGCCAAGGCGACATGGCAGCGCGTGGTCGATCAGTATCCGAACAGCGACGCCGCCGGTCTGGCCAAGAAGAAACTGCAGTCGCTGGGCAGCGGCGGCTGACGGATACGTAACCGTGCCCGACATACTCGACGTACGATCCGACGAGATCCGCCGCGACGGCGTGCAGAGCAGCCGTTGGACACAGCGCGAGGACGCGCTGCGCATCACTGAAATATTCTGTTCCCTGCAGGGGGAGGCCCGCTCGGCCGGGCGAGTGTGCACCTTTGTTCGCCTGACCGGTTGCCCGCTACGCTGTCGTTACTGTGATACCGCTTACGCCTTTCACGGTGGCGAGTGGACCCGGCTGGACGACATTCTCGCCCGGGTGGATGCATTCGGGGCGCGTGATGTCTGTGTGACCGGCGGCGAGCCGCTGGCCCAGCCCAACGTCGCGCCGCTCGTGCGTCGCCTGTGTGATGCCGGCTACGATGTGTCCGTGGAAACCGCCGGGGCCCTGGATATCCGGCCCATCGATGTGCGCGCCTCGCGGGTGGTCGATATCAAGACCCCCGATTCGGGCGAAGCGGCCCGTAATCGCTGGGAGAATATCGATGCGCTCACCGATCATGACCAGCTGAAGTTCGTGATCTGCTCGCGTTCGGATTACGAGTGGTCCAAGTCGCGTCTGGCGGAAATCACGCCGCCGCCGGGATGCATGATCTGGTTTTCGCCCAGCCACGGCGAAATCACCGCGCGCGACCTCGCCGACTGGATCGTCGCAGATCGCCTGCCCGTGCGCTTCCAGCTCCAGCTGCACAAGCAGCTCTGGGGCGACGCGCCGGGCCATTAAACGACATCAGTCCCGTTTGCAGGAAAATCCATGTCTTCGTCCGATCAGCCCCTGGCCGTCGTTCTGCTGTCCGGCGGTCTCGATTCAACCACATGCCTGGCCGAAGCGGCGGCCGCCGGGTATCGCTGTTATGCGTTGAGCTTCGACTATGGCCAGCGCCATACCGCGGAACTCACCGCGGCGAAACGGATTGCGGCCGCGGCGGGGGTGGCCGAGCACAAGATCGTCACCATCGACTTCGACGGCATGGGTGGCTCGGCGCTTACCGACGACCGCATCGATGTGCCCGAAACGCCGAGCGAAGGGATTCCTTCGACTTATGTGCCGGCCCGTAACACACTCTTTCTCTCGGTGGCGCTCGGCTGGGCCGAGGTCCTGCATGCCGACGCCATTTATATCGGCGTGAATGCGGTGGACTACTCGGGGTATCCGGACTGTCGCCCAGAATTCATCGCGGCATTCGAACGCATGGCCGCGCTCGCGACCAAGGCCGGGGTCGAAGGCTATCCGGTTGCGTTGCGGACCCCGCTGATGCATCAGACCAAAGCCGAAATCATTCAGCGCGGGCAGGCGTTGGGTGTTGATTACAGCCAGACCGTGACCTGCTATCAGCCCGACGCGGATGCGCGGGCCTGTGGTCGCTGCGATGCCTGCCGACTGCGCCGTGCCGGGTTCGAGGCCGCCGGCGTGAGCGATCCGACGCGCTACCAGCCGGACGCGCCGAACGCCTGAATCCCAGGGGTGGCAAAATCGCCATTTTCCGGTATCATTCGCGCTCCGCGTGGGGCCGTTAGCTCAGTTGGTAGAGCAGTTGACTTTTAATCAATTGGTCGCTGGTTCGAATCCAGCACGGCCCACCATTTTGCATTTATTAATTAGTATCCTGTGTCGCTTGGTTGGGGGTGTATAAAAATACACTCCGAAAATTCCCCGAAAACCATCGGTCAGATTCGGCCTTGATAGCCCGCAGATTCGACCGAGCCCGCATCGGCAATTCGACCCGGCGATAGTGCTCTTTCATGGCCTCGGTCATGTGCCCGCCCTTGTCGGTGTCGCCGCCTTCCAGATACAGATACTCATCGGTCAGAGCTTTCGGCCGCATGTCGTTCAACGTGTAGCCATCGAGGCCCGCCGCACGCGCGGCGGCCGTGAATCGCCGGCTGATGTAGGCGACCGATACCGGTTTCCCCGAAAGCGACCGCTTTGAGATCTTCAGCGGGTAGCAGACCAGCGTCGCGCTGATCAGGCGCTGCTCGCGCTTCCACTCTCGGAACCACTCGATCACCTCGATCAGATCCTCGTTGGCGTAGATGATGGCGGCCTGCACGGTCTTGCCGCGCCGGATCGGTATCTCCTCTGATTTTCCTTGGCGGTGCGTTGTCCGACGCGCGATTCGCGGATGCGGTGCGCGGTCTATATGTCTTGCTGAGCGACGTTCTTGACTGCGACGGTGCGCACGGTCGGCCGGCTCATCGCTTCGCATATCGCCTCGGCGTCAACCAAGTCATTAACTCTGCGCCGGCCTCGCCGGGTAGGGTGAGGAGGCGTCCATTCCATTGCTTACGCCGAGAAAGGACCAGAATCAGCTCGAAGTAGACTCTGCTCTCGGCATGACGTATCACGGGGTACTTGCGGCACTGATGACGCCCATGATCAGCAGGCCGCAGGCAGTGATCGCCAATCCGCCATGGATGAGTATGATGGCAGAGGGCTGAGTCAGATGACTGGCGCGCAAAGCATATAGCAGACATCCGCCCGCAAAAGCGGCGGTGAGCATCAGCGCGCCAAAATCCAGCATGACGTCGGCTGACCCCTGCCAGCCGGTCACAGCGACGTAGACCACTGTCAATGCCGTGAATCCGGAAACGGGGTGGCCCCAAGCCACGATTGCTGGTGGTTTGCGTTTTCTCAGTGCGCACTTGGCCAGAAATAGCCCACCGGAGGCGGCCACGCAAGCAACGCACGTAGCTATCATGGCGATGACGACAAAATAGGCGTGCGGCATATTGGCTTTGACGTGGCTGAACATGGAGAGAAACGTGTCTTCACGAGTTCGCGCCTTGAGTACTTCTGGCTCCACTCGACCCGGGGCCCGCCGGGCAGCGTGCGTCCCCCGGGTCTGTCTCTATCTGCCCCTGCGGCGTCAGTCGGTCTTCGGGGCCCCTGCGATTCTCGCGGGCAGCCGCCGGATCACAAATCCAGGCATGAATGGCGGTATTTTGATAATGAAGTCGAACGCCATCAGCAGAACGCCGGCTGCAAAGACCACGTCGCCCGGAAAACGCAGCCATTGCCATAACGTCGTCGTGTCGTAGAACTTCAGGCTGCGCGCATAGGCATAGCCATGCTCATACACCGCGGCGAGCTGCGCCCATCCGATCGGAAAGAAGTTCAATGCGATCCATAGCACGAGGCCCGCGTTGTAGAGCCAGAAGGCAGTGAACCCGAGCTTGTCCGTCCACGGGTACCGATCGCCGGCCGCATAGCGCAGGCAGAAGTAGATGAGCGCGATTGCCATCAACCCGAAGGCACCGAACAGGGCGGTATGCGCATGGTTGAGCGTCAGAAATGTGCCGTGCTCGTAATAATTGACCAGGGGCGCATTGATGGTACCGCCCCCAAAGACGCCCGCACCCAGGAAATTCCAGAAGGCTGAGCCGAAAATGAACAGAAATGTCAGCCGAAAATTGAAATTCTGTCCCAGCTCTTTTATCGCACGGTATTGCCGTGAGGCCTCCATAATCAGCAGCAGCAGCGGCATGACTTCGATGAATGAAAAGACGCTGCCCACCGGCACCCACATGCCGGGTTCGCCGACCCAGTAAAGGTGGTGGCCCACACCGAGCATGCCGCCCAGAAAGACAAGGATAAGATCAAAGATCGCGGCACGCGTGGTCAGCGCCCGGGAAACCAGGCCGATCGACATCAGTAGCCAGGCCAGCATGATCGTGAAGAAGAACTCGAAAGACTGCTCGACCCACAGATGGACGACCCACCAGCGCCAGAAGTCGGTAATCGTGAACGAGTGATTGATCCCCGTGAGTGGAATCATGCCGAACCAGTAGAGCAATGCGATATTCAGCGTGCTCGCCCAAACGAGATGCTCGACGCGGATGCGTGCGGTCCAGAAGGCTTTTGCTGCTTCCTTGAAGTCAACCAGGCGTGGCCAGATGGCCCGTCCCATCAGCAAACTCCAGGCCAGCAATCCCATGAAGAATCCGATTTGCCAGAGGCGACCGAGCTCGATATAAGCGAGCCCCTGGTTACCGATCCAGAACCAGCCTTTCTGAATATAGCCCATCACGCCCATGTAATCGCCAACCAGGGCACCGGCGACCACGAGCAGGGTGACGATCAACAGCAGGTGGTTCATCAAGCCTTGGCCACGCCCCTCGCGCCCGGCCATCAGGGGGGCGATGAACAAACCGGATCCCAGCCAGGCAAGCCCAATCCAGACAATCGCGCCCTGCAGGTGTACGTCGCGAAGAAACTGAAAGGGCAGGAGGTAGTCAGTATTGACACCGTAGAAGTTCGCCCGATCGGAATAGCCATGCGCCATCATGGCCCCGGCCGCGATTTGCACCAAAAAAATCGCGGCCACTACAAGAAAATAAAAGCCTGTAGCCCGCTGCCCGGGCGTCAGCGGATGGAACCTGTCCAGTAACAGCTGCGGTGTTCCAGTATCGCGGTTGATCCAGTGTTCGAAAATGAACACGACCGCCCCGAACAGGGCGAAGGTGATCATGAACGAAACCCAGGTCCATATGAACGTGCCATTGGTCGGCGTATTACCGACGAAAGGCTCATAGGGCCAGTTGTTGGTCCATGAGCTGTTGGTGTCGGGACGCCTGGCGACCGTTGTGATGGATGAGTAGATCACAAAATCGGCCGCGGCCCGAGCTTTTTGGGGGGTGAGGCTGTAGGCCCGCGTATAGCCTTTCTTGAAATGGTTGTGGAGAATGAAGTTCGGGATGTCGCGCTGCAGTTTTTGTATCGCGTTTGCCACCGGGGCCGGGACCGTCAGCACGCTTTTCCACAAGGCAAGGCCGTGCAGATCCTTTTGCATTCGGGTCTTGACCAATGCCTGTTGCCCTTCGCCGAGTTTGGCGAACGGCTTCCCATAACGGTTTTCAGCGATGGCGTCCGCGGTGAGGTGGGCGAGTCGCATCAGATATTTGGCGGTCCAATCCTCGCCGTAATAGGTCCCCATTCCGTAGATGCTGCCGTAGTCGCCGAGGTCGGCCTGCTGAAAGGCGCCCTTGCCGGCGACGATGTCTTGGTTGGTAAACAACGTCGCCCCACTGGGCGAAACGACCTTAGTGGGTTGCGGGGGGGCATGGGTGTAGGTGGCATATGTGCCATACGCCAACGCCGCCAAGGAGGCCACACCGACAATAAAAAGCACCCATTTCAGGAGCGTGGTGAGCGGATCGTTGTCTTCCAGCGCACGTGCTGCGTAATTCGTATCATTCGTGGCCACTTTTAATTTCCCCCCGTTTGGCTTGCTTTGGTGCGTCGTTTCGAACTTGTCTGAAGTCCTAAAGTCGAAAATAGGCGCCAGAGAATCCCTCGCCGTGCAGAGCCTTAAAATATAGGCCGACAGCGATTTCAGCGGCGGTCCGCCAATCGTGGCTACCCATTCAGAGACAAGGGCGGCTTTGACTGTATCCATGGCCCGGGAAACTACGCCTTGATATAGATCAAGGCGCAGCTGGCCCGTTCTTTCAGTCGGGAAGGATCGTAATCGGCCATTTAATCGTAGGAGGGATTTGATGGTTGGCCGTCGGGGCGATGTTGTGTTCCGGCGTCAACAAGCCGCCCTCGGAGCAATGCAATTCTGGGGTATGCGGACTCGATCAGCGGCGCACCTGCGGCCCGCTGTCCCGGCTCCGTTCGAAGCCCGGCGGGTGTGGGCCCGTCTTTAGGCGTGGGTGGCCCCTGTTGCCATGGTTCGGCCGAGCGCCCCGGGCGTGACGCATGAGGCCTGGCTGAAAACTCCGGTGATGAACGCGACGGGGAGGCGGATTAGCCGGCCAGCCAGCCGGGGGAATGAGGCCTTCGTTTAGCCGCTGTACGGTTACGTTGCGTGCGCGCGCCCCATTACGAGTTCCGACGGCGGCGCTGGGTGGCCGCTGGCTGCAAGGATTCCGTGAGCACGCCGAGGAACCGACGATGATGGCGCGAGCGCTGTTCGACGAGTCGATAAGTGCCGAGCTTGGCAAAGTTCATAAGCATCATCCAGGCGATTTCATAAAGCCAGATAAGACCGATCGCCGCCCAGGAGATCGACGGCATCAGCCAGCCGAACGTTACAAAACACACGCCTGCAATCTGGGTACCCACGATGGCGGTGAACAGTTGCCAGGACGGGTAGGGCGGACGCCAGAGGGGGTGTCGTGAGCGCGTGACGAACAGCAACAGGTGGCCGCCGGCGATAAAAGCCAGAAACATCATCGTCTGGGTTTGGGCCAGCCCTACCCCGAACACATCCCGGGCGAGCAGGTACAGCCCGAAACTCTGGGCCAACGACAGCGCCCCCATGACCGACGAAATCGCGAGCAGTCGATCCATTTGCCAGCGCACCGGCTTTTGGCTGGTCTCGGCGTTATCCCAGGCGATGGTCATGATCGGAATGTCGTCGAGTAGCGCCAGGAGGATGATCATGATCGTGGTCAGCGGATAACTGTTGTAGATGAGCATGGTCAGAACCACGAATACCATGATGCTCAGCGTCATGGAGATGCGATAGATGGTGTAGCTCATCATCCGCTCGAAGATGCGCCGTGCCTCCTCCACCGCACCGATAATCACCGACAGCCCCGGCGCAGTCAGAATGAGACTGGCCGCGCTGCGCGCGGCGTCGGTCGCACCGGAGACCGCGATGCCGACTTCGGCTTGCTTGAGCGCCGGCGCGTCGTTTACGCCGTCGCCGGTCATGGCGACGATATGGCCGGCATCCTGCAGCGCCTTGACGATGGCGAATTTATGCTCGGGGAACACCTCGGCGAAACCGTCTGCATCCTCGATTGCCTGGGCCGCCTCGGCGGATACACCGCGCTGCCCGCTTTCATCCATCAGTAGGGCGCCGGCCGGATGGATATTCGTGCCCATGTCGAGATCGCGTGCGATCTCGCGCGCGATTGCGGTGTTGTCGCCGGTGATCATTTTCACGGCAATACCGTGCGCTCGGGCATTGGCCAGCGTCTGTTTGGAATCCTCGCGCGGCGGGTCGTACAACGGCAGAATGCCGAGGCAATGCCAGCCGCCGTCGGCGCGCGATGTGGCCACGCCGAGGGTGCGAAAGCCCCGGGCGGCGGCCGAGTCGACGACCTTTTGCGCACGTGTTCGTGCCTCTCCGGACAAGTCGCAGAGTTCGAAAATAACCTGTGGCGCGCCCTTGCTGACCTGGAACTCAGTGCCGTCCTGGGTCTGAATGCTGGCCTCGGTGCGCTTGTGGGTCGGGTCGAAGGGCTTAAAACGCGTCTGCTGGTACTGTTTGAGTACCGAGGCATCAGGTAGCGCCTCGATGATGGCCGTATCAATGGCATCGCGGTTTTCGGCCCGGGAAGCCAGCGCGCCGTATAGCACGATGTCGTCGTCTTCGGCGGCATCCAGCAGTGTCGGCTCGCCCAGGGTCAAACGATTCTGGGTCAGCGTGCCGGTTTTGTCCGTGCACAGCATGTCCACGCCGGCCATCTCTTCGATGGATTCCAGACGCGCCACGATCGCTTTCATCCGGGACAACGCAAGTGCACCCAGTGCCATGGTGACGGAAAGTACCGCGGGCAGCGCCACCGGGATCGAGGCGACCACGACGATCAACACGAACGACAACAGTTCCAGCACCGGCATGCCGCGTGCGATCTCGACGCCGACCAGCAGGGCCGAAAGGGCGCCGGCGGAGATGATCAACAGGTTGCCGATGTGCAGTACCGCGCGCTGGAAATGGGACGTTGCGCCGGCGCTCTCTACTAACTTGGCCGTCTTGCCGAAGGCGGTGTGCGCCCCGGTGGCACAGACCACGGCGACCATTTCACCCTCCTTGATAAGGGTGCTGGAGTAGGCCAGATCGCCGTTTTTTTTATTCGCCGGCAGCGACTCACCCGTTAGCGCCGATTGGTCTATGGATAGATAGTCACCCTCGAGTAGCTTCACGTCGGCCGGTACAACGTCGCCGAGCCGCAGTCTTACGATGTCACCCGGCACCAGCAGGGCTGCCTCAATCTCCCGCCAGGTACCGTCGCGTAGCGCCCGAGCCTTAAGTGCCAGCTGGCCCTTGAGCGAGGCCAACGCATCGGCCGCGGATTTTTCCTGCCAGAAGCCGATGCCGCCGTTGATGATGAGCATGGCGACGATGACGGCCAGGCTATCCCAATCCCCGTTGACCGCTGAAAGCACGGCGGCGATTTCAATCATTCCCGGGATCGGCCCCCAGAAATAGGACAGCAGTACACGCCACAGCGGCGTGTGCTGTTCGCTCAGCTGATTCGCACCATACTGATCAAGTCGTTCGCTCGCCTGATCCTCGCTGAGGCCGTCACTCGAACTGTCGAGTTTGGCAAGCGCTGCATCGTTATCCAGGGAGGCAAAGGCGTTTGCGCCATCGGTCTGGCGTTCGGATTGTTTGTCAATCATGGGGATCCTGTCCTTCCTGGTCTTGTGACGGCCGTGGCCGGGATGCCCTCTGTGTCGTGTTATCCGTTTCCGGGTAGACGCCCGACGATCTCGACGCGTTCGGCGGCGATATGCGCACCGGACAAGATGACCTGACTCTGTTTGGTCGTTGTGTTGTCGGGTTCATGTCATCCACGCCTGGCGAGCCCGGCAACGACTCACCCGTGTCGGGGATTGCCGCGGAGGCCACAGTCACCGCGAACCCGGCTGTAGCGGGACGAGCCGACGCGCGGCTATGCGATCCGGCGTCACGGCCATGCTTGTCTTGGTCCGGGAGAACGTCAGGGTGCAAATGGCCGCAGTGCGTGCCCACTGGCGTCCGGCCCAGTGGGCTGCAGCCGGTTGAGTTAGCAGCGCTATAGCTCATACGCCGCGCCCGCCTTCGCGCTGCCACTGTCGGTAGCGGGTGGCCACCGCACAGGAAGCCAGGCGGGAAAGCATGTTGTCGGCGCGGCTGGTCAGCATGATCGGGACACGTGCGCCTACCACCATGCCGGCGAGGTGGGCATCGCCGAGGTACTCAAGCTGTTTGGCGATCATGTTGCCGCACTCGAGGTCGGGCACGACCAGCACGTCTGCGCGACCGGCTACCTCGGATCGAATATGTTTTGTGGTCGCCGCTTCGGGCGAAACGGCGTTGTCCAACGCCAGTGGCCCGTCGAGTGTGCCGCCGATGATCTGCCCACGGTCGGCCATCTTGCACAGGGCCGCGGCATCCAGTGTGGCTTGCATCTTCGCGTTGATCGTTTCCACGGCACATACGATTGCGACTTTCGGCACTTCAATGCCCAGGGCCCGCGCAAGATCAATGGCGTTCTGCACAATGTCACGCTTTGCCATCAGGTCCGGCATGATGTTGATCGCAGCATCGGTGATCAGCAGCAGCCGGGGATAAGTGGGTTCATCGACCACGAAGACGTGACTCATCCGTTGCTCGGTGCGCAGCCCCGCATGGCGGGCAACGACCGCGTGCATCAACTCCTCCGTATGCAGGGCCCCCTTCATCAGCGCCTCGACCTCGCCGGTCCGCACCAGCGTCACGGCACGGGTTGCCGCTTCCTGCGCGTGGCCGACATCGACGATTCGTATATCGGCCAGATCGAGACCGGATTGCTCCGCTACGGCACGGATTTGAGCGGATGGGCCGACCAGCACCGGCGCGATCAGACCGTGAGCGGTCGCCTCAAGCGCGCCATTGAGCGCAACGGCGTCGACGGGTTGCACAATCGCCGTGGCAAGCGGTGCGGCCGGTCGGGTACGCTCAATCAGAGCCTGCAAGCGTTGGCCGGGCAATACAGCATGGGTATTGATCGGATCGGCTTGTACGGCGCTGCGTATTCGCGTGGGCTTGTCCGTGGACATCTCGCGTTTCCATCGAACCACTGGTGAACTCTAGGTTAGGCAACCGGAGGTTAAGCGTTTTGATCCGCATCAATAAGCATCCCATCGAGTTGAGGCCCAATACATTTCCGATGTTGGTGAGCACCGTCGCGCGTGGCGATTTCCTGGCGGCCATCCGATGACCGTCGGCGGCGTCACGGCCCAGCTTGGCAACGATGCCCGCGAGCTCGCCGGCGTCGCCAGCGGGCCGGTGCCCGGGATCAGCCATCCGCATGCGCTACGACTTAAACGCCCGCCGCTGGCTGGCCCGATCCCGCAACGTCAGGATATGTGGTCCGAGCATGGCCGCTCTAAGCTTGTAAAATGGCGTCGTGCGCGCACGCGATCGAGAGCGGCGCCACGATCGCCGAGGCGGCCCAGACAACGTAACTCAAGCCCACGCGTGTCCGGTGAACTTGCGGCGCTTCCGGCTTGTTGAGGATTGCGTATGGCCATTGCTTGTCCCGACTGCGGCGAAGACCAGTCGATCCCCGTGCTGGTCGAAAACACGGTCGCGGAGTGCCGTCGTTGCGGCCGTTTGCTCGATCAGTTCAACGAGTCGGGGCTGTCGGTCGCCCTGGCATGGTCTTGGGCGTCTTTATTGTTGCTGCTTCCGGCCAATCTGCTGCCGCTGATGCAGGTTTCGATCGGCCACGACCGGCGGGCCGGCTATATCTCGTCCGGCGTTCACGCGTTGGTGGCCGAGCATTGGCCGCTATTGGCCCTGATGTTCGCGGCGTTTACGATCGTATTCCCGTTCCTGTACGTTGGTTTGATAACGACAGTTCTAACCACATTGCATCTGGGCTACAGACCGAAGTGGGTAGGCCGGTTATTCCGGTACGCACATCAAATCCGGTTGTGGGCAATGCCGGATGTGCTGGTCCTCGCGGGCATGGTCGTGTTCATGCGCACGCAGGTGCAGATGCAATCCCATATAGAAGCCGGCGGCTGGTGTCTGATCTCGGCCTCCGTATTGCTCATTCTGATGCCTCACTCGTTTGCCGGGCATCGGGTATGGCGATTGATCGCGCCCGACTTGCCCGAGCCCCGGAACGAATCGTCTCTCAGTTGCGATGTGTGCAATCTGATTCTACCGCTGTCGATGGAGCAAAAACGATGTCCGCGCTGCCGGCGCCGGCTGTATCTGCGCAAACCCAACGCCCTGAATCGTACGGCCGCGCTGGTCGCCGCGAGTTACGTGCTGTACTTTCCGGCCTATTATTATCCGATGAGTACGACGGTACAGCCGAACGGCGTGCAGCAATACACGATCATGCAGGGGATAAGGCAACTCGTGAACGCCGGGTATTGGGAGCTGGCGGTGATCATCTTCACTGCATCCGTATTGATTCCGATGCTGAAGCTGATCGGCTTGAGTTGGCTTTACATGAGCGTGCGTTATCCGTCCAACAGGGCGCTGGTGCTGCGCACGCATCTGGCGCGCATCATTCATCGGATCGGGCGCTGGTCCAATACCGACCCGTTCATCGCCGCCCTGATGGTGCCCATGATTTCCTTTCACGGCATTGCCAACGTGCATCTCGGCAAGGCAGCGCTACCCTTTGCGCTGGTAGTCACGCTGACCATGTTGGCATCGCGCTCCTTTGATACCCGCTTGATGTGGGATGCCGCCGAGGCCCGTTCATGAGCGGGCCGGACGACACAAAAGGCACAGCCGAAAAAGAAGTCGACGTGCCCCAGGCGCGGGTGCGACGGACGCCCTGGCGCGGCTGGATTTGGTCGGTGCCGCTGGCGGCCCTGATCATCGTCGGGTATCTGGTGGTGCGGACGTGGTTATTGGCCGGCCCCACGATCACGATCATGTTTCCGAAAGCGGCCGGCATTTCTTCCACCGGCTCATCGCTGCAATACAAGGGCGTGCAGGTCGGCCAGGTCGAGAACGTCGAACTGACGCCGGACAGGCATGCGGTGAAGGTGACAGTGGGGGTACAGGACGGCGTATCGGATTTCCTGCGTAGCGGTACCAAGTTCTGGGTCACCCAGCCCAGCATTCTGTCCGGACAGCTGGGCGCGCTGCTGTCCGGCCCGAATATCATCATGCAGCCCGGGCCGGGCCATAAAAGCCATCGCTTCACCGGGCTCTTGCATCCGCCGGCGACGGCACCGAACCAGGCAGGACGATCGGTCACGCTGTACGCGTCGTCGGCGAATGGCTTGCACTATGGCACGCCGGTTGTCTACCACGGCCTCAAGGCGGGGAAGGTACTGGCGACCGGCTACGACAGCAAGCGCCACGCCATACGTATAAAGTTGTTCATCAAAAAGTCATTTGCCGGTCATTTGCACGACGCCGGCACTGTTCGATTCTGGCGGGCATCCAGTTTCGGCGTCGCAACGAATGACTCCGGCGTCCATGTGGATATCCCGCCGCTCGACCAAATACTGCACGGCGGCATCGCTTTCGACGTGATGGGGTCGAGCAAGCCGGCGGCCGGTGCTACCACGGTCGATCCGCATCTCTACGCCAGCGCCGACGCGGCCAGCACGGTGATGACCGGCCGCCATCTATTGTTTTCCACGCGGCTGGCGTCGACGGCGGCCGGTGACATCGGCCCGGGTGCGCCGGTGAAACTCGACGGCATTCGGGTCGGTACCGTACGCAGTGTTTCGCTGACTTACGATCCCAAGCAGCAGGCCATGCAGGTGCCGGTGACATTCGATCTCTATCCGGATCGTTTCGGCATCAAAAAAACCGCAGCCAACAAGCCGGCCGGTTTCGATCAGGTCCTGGCGACGCTGGTCAAGAAGGGGTTGCGGGTTCAGTTGACCACGGCCAACCTTGCCCTCGGCAGCCGGCAACTGTCCCTGGTGATGGCCGGCAGCGCCGGGCAGACCAAACTGGATACGTCGGCCCACCCGCCGCGTATTCCGGCCGTCGAAACGGCTGGTATCAATTCGATCCTCGCGTCGGTAAGCCAACTGACACAGACCTTGAATGCCAAGGTTAAGGGCGTGCCGCTCAAGGCGATCGGCAGGCATGTGCTGAAATCGAGCGCGCGCGCTCAGGCATTGCTGGAGTCCCCGCAGGTCGCTGCGAGCATCCGCCATCTGGATCGGACGCTTGCCAACGCGCAGGCCATTACGACCGCGGCCAACGGCCAGGTCGGGCCGACGCTGAAAAGCTTGCGGCAGGTTTCCGAGTCGGCGAGGCAGACCGCGAATACCATCAATCGGCTGGCGGGCGGATCCCTGGGGGATCAGCAAAACATGCAACAATTGGTATCGGAGTTGACACAGACCGCCCGCTCGGTGCGCGGCCTGGCGAATTATCTTCAGCAACATCCGGAAGCTTTGCTCTACGGCAAGAAGAGGCACTAGTGCGCTCCAGAATCAGTTCATGTTGCGGGTTTCGAGCGATTGCCCGTGCCGGTCAAGGCGCGGATACGAGCCGTATCAGACCATGCGGCGAATGGCCCGCCGCATGGCGCGAAGAAGTGCCGAAATAGGGCGATGAATTTGCGTTACAGGACACGAGTGGGCGGCTACACCACAGCGCTTGTCGTGCTGGGGCTATTGCTGGGATTGAGCGGCTGTGCCAGCAGTCCACCGACGCAATTCATCGAACTCGACGCGCAGGCGCCCAAGGCCGCGAACATCGCTCACTCGGTCGGCATCGCGCCCATCACGATGGGGCGGGTGACCCTGCCGGCGAGTCTGGACCGGCTGGCCCTGGTGCGTCGTACTGGTGCCAATCGGCTCGATGTGAGCCAGGTGGTGGAATGGGGGGGACCGCTGGATAGTCTGGTGCGACAAACCCTCGGTTCCGATCTGGCAGCCCGGCTCCCACGGCAGGCGTACATGCCATCCGATCAGATTCCGCCCGGTGCGCAGCAGGGTTTTCACTTTCTTGACGTGACATGCCAGAGGTTTTCGGCCGGTGCGGACAATCGGGTGACACTGGTTGCCCACTGGAGTCTGGTCGACGGAAAAACGCGTCGTACGATGATTGCTAAAAGCGCGACGATCCATGTACAAGCGGCCACCGCCAGCGGCGCTGACATCGCCGCGGCGATGAGTCGCGCCCTGGCATTGTTAAGCGACCAGGTCGTCAGCTCACTCGCAAGGAAACAGTGACATGATATCAACAGTGTCCAGTTAACCCGGGACGGTTCAACGGATCCATCTGCAGATCGACTGACTCGAGCGGGCTCATGAACATTTACGTCCTGTCATCACAGTGCTGGAGCAGGAACGTGGTTTCTGGCTGGTCGGGTCCGGGTGTCAAAGGTTCGTTCGGCTCAGTCGTAGCGCATTGCTGATTACCGACACCGACGAGAAACTCATGGCTGCTGCCGCGAGCATCGGCGACAGCAAGGTGCCGATCAGTGGATATAGGACGCCGGCGGCGACCGGCACGCCGGCGCCATTGTAGATAAATGCAAAGAACAGATTCTGTCGAATATTGCGCATGCTCTGTTCGGACAACCGGCGCGCCTTGGCGATGCCGCGCAGGTCGCCTTTTACCAGCGTGATGCGGGCGGACTCCATGGCCACGTCGGTGCCGGTGCCCATGGCGATGCCCACGTCGGCTTTGGCCAGCGCCGGCGCATCGTTCACGCCGTCGCCGGCCATGGCCACCTTGCGTCCTTCGCTCTGGAGTTTTTCCACCAGCGCATGCTTGTCTTCCGGCAAGGCGCCGGCATGGACCTCATCAATGTTCAATCGTTCAGCCACCGCCTGGGCGGTCTTTTCGTTGTCGCCGGTGAGCATGATGAGGCGCAAGCCTGCATCATGCAGAATGCGCACGGCCTCGTGGGTGGATTCCTTGATCGGGTCGGCGACGGCGACCGCGCCTATGAGAGCGCCGTCCACGGCAGCCAGCATCACGGTTTCACCCCGGGCACGGCGCTTGTCGACGACATCGGACAGCGCCGCGGCGTCGATACCGTTGTCCTCCATCAAGCGGGCGTTGCCGATGAACACCGCGTGTCCGTCCACGGTGCCGCGGACCCCTTTACCAGTGATGGAATCGAAATCTGTGACACGCCCCGGCTTGATGCCGCGCTCGGCTGCGCCGGCCACGATCGAGCGGGCCAGTGGATGTTCGCTGGCGTTTTCCAGCGAGGCGACCCATTGCAGTACGTCGGATTCCTGAAAGCCTGACGTGGTTTCTATCGCCACCAGCTTCGGTTTGCCTTCGGTGAGCGTGCCGGTCTTGTCGACCAGCAGCACGTCGACCTGCTCCATCAATTCCAGGGCTTCGGCATCGCGGATCAATACGCCTTCGCGGGCGCCGCGGCCCACGCCGACCATGACGGACATGGGCGTGGCCAGGCCGAGCGCGCAAGGACAAGCGATAATCAGCACGGAGATCGCTGCCACCAACGCATAAGCCAGCGCCGGCGCGGGGCCGATCAACGCCCAGACCACAAAGGCAATGATGGCAGCGACCACGACAGCCGGCACGAAGAGGCCGGCGACCTTGTCTGCTAGGCCCTGGATCGGCGCGCGCGAGCGTTGCGCCCGGGCGACCATGTCCACGATACGCGCCAGCACTGTATTCTCGCCGACGCGGGCCGCGCGCATCACGAAACTACCGGTCTGATTGACAGTTCCACCCGTGACCGTATCGCCAACGCCCTTCTCCTGTGGGAGGGGCTCGCCGGTGATCATGGATTCGTCCAGCGTCGAGTGGCCCTCGATGATTTCGCCGTCCACCGGGACTTTTTCCCCGGGCCGCACGCGCAGTCGGTCGTCGGCTTGTAGCGCGTCCACGGAAACTTCCTCTTCGTCGTCGCCACGACCGATCCGGCGGGCTGTGGGTGGCGCCAGGTCCAGTAAGGATTTCAATGCTTTTGACGTCTGCCCACGAGCGCGCGTCTCCAGGACCTGTCCGAGAAGTATCAGCGTAATAATCACCGCTGCCGCCTCGAAATACAGCGGAGCGTGGCCGCCGGCGCTCTTGAAGGCCGCCGGCAAAAGATCGGGGAGAAGGAGGTCAAAGACGGAAAAGCCGTAGGCGGCCCCGACGCCAAGTGCAATGAGCGTCCACATGTTCGGACTGACATTGACGACGGATTTCCAGCCGCGCTGGAAGGCGAAGCCACCGCACCAGAGCACGACCGGTGTAGCCAGCGCGAACTGGATCCAGCCGAAGGCGGCCCCCAGGAAATCGCGAATGCCCAGGCCCGGCACCATCTCGCCCATGGCCAGCAGCAGCACCGTGGCCGAGAGCGGCACGCTCAACCAGAAGCGTCGGCTCATGGCCTTGAACTCGCCGTCGTCTGTATCACTGGCAACGGTCATGGGTTCCAGGGTCATCCCGCATTTGGGACAATCGCCGGGCGTGTCCTGGATAATCTCGGGGTGCATGGGGCAGGTGTACTGCGTGCGGCGTTTGGGTGGGGTCGTGGCCTCCAACGTCATGCCACATTTGGGGCACTCACCGGGCTGGCCCTGCTTGACCTCCGGATGCATGGGACAGATGTAGAGCGCCGTTGGGCGAGATGGCGCCGGCTGTCGCAGCGGATCGGATCGATTCCGGACTTGAAGGCTGGTCATCCCATGTGTCCTCGGCATGCTATGGATGCAGGTTGATCAAGGCGATCGCGACTCACATGCACGACCAGGCCGTGACGTCCAATGACGATGATTTTGTCGCCATTGTGTAATGAATCGTCGTCCGAAGTGGCTTTCCACAGTTCGTCGTGGATTTGCACCATCAGGGACCCGCCGTCACATTGGGTGACCTGGCCATGACGGTTTAGGAGCGATTCCGGCCCGGCCATGACGGGCCGCTGCATGCCGCGAAGCATGATCCAATACAGCCACGCGGACACGGCCAATGCGGTCAGATAAAGCGGTATGGCCCAGACCAGCGGAAGTAGCCAGAACACCGGCAAGGCGAGCAATGGCAGAAACAGGATGATGTGACACATGGGTCATCACCGGCGGCGCTGGGGCGATATCAAAGCCATCGCGATGGGCGCGTTTCAATCGGACAAATGCTTTTTCTTGTCCTGGAATTCCTCCTCGCCTATTTCCCCGCGCGCGTAGCGCTCCTTGAGAATATCGAGCGCCTTGTCGGGCTTGGGGCCCGTGTCCGAGTGACTCTGATGACTGGCCATTCCCGTCAGCCACCGGACACTGAATGCCACCAATATGATCACGGCGCCGAAGAAGACAAGCATCATCAGTCCACCGAAAAACATTCCGCTCCAGCCTCCATTCCACATCATGCCGTGGCCATAGTAGTAACCATCCCCAGTCTGAGCCCAGGCCGGTGTAACCACGCTCGTAGCAACCGCCAGCGCGGTCGCCTGCAGTTTCTTGATCCCGGTCATGGTTCCGCCCCAAAAGCTTCCTGGTTGATATGAATTGATTAAACCATGGCCACGAGGGGCGATCTTGATCTGAGTCAAGCGAGGATAGCGGCCATCGGTGTGTCGATCTGCCGTGGCGTGGGGCACGTCGTCGTGCCTTCGGGACACTTCAATAGGGGCGAAACTCAGCCAGCCCGAGCCGGTTTTCAGCCCAAGCTGCGGTGGTGGCTGCGGCGCGGATGAGCCGGGGCAGGATAGAACGCAAGTCATAGCGGCGGTTGAACCGGTACTGGAAGTCGGCCAGATAGCGCGATGCGTACTTGGCAAACTTGAAGGCGTGGTAGGTGTCGGTAATCGCATTCTTGAGGTTGCCCCGCATGATGTTGACCCATCGAAACTCGGGATGGCTGGCCGAGGCGCGGCCTGAGCCGGTGACGATCGCCAGATGACTCGCGACTTCCGCACGCAGCGCCCGAAACGCCGGCAGCCCGTCCGATACGACCTGGGTGTCTGCCGTCAGCGCATCGTTGGCCCAGTCAGCCACCGCCTCGGATGTGAAGGGCATACAACAGATTACGACTTGATGCGGCTTGCCCTCGTCCACGGTCGAGACCGCCATGACGAACGGAATCTTGTTCGGCGATCCCCAGCCGTGTTGGCCGGGCTCAGCGGCTCGCTCGCCGCCCAGGTAGGCGTCATCGATCTCGACCCGACAACTGGCGCCTGGATTCACGCTCGACCATCACCTGCATCAGTTTCTGCTTGATCTGCCAGGCCGATCGGTAACTCACCCCGAGCTGGCGTCGCAACTCGAGTGCCGACACGTTGTTCTTGGCTTGGGTCATCCGATGCATGGCCAGAAACCAGGTCGTCAAGGGGAGTTTGGTCGAGGCGAAGATCGTACCGGACGTCACCGTCGTCTGATGTCGACACCGCTGGCACTGCCAGTGCGTGCGACCGGCGCGCTCGAACGTCGTATGCCGCCGGCCACGACACGCCGGGCAAGCAAAGCCACTCGGCCAACGGTCGGCGGCTACGGCCTGCTCGCATTGCGCTTCGGTGCCATACCGTTGCATGAACCCGGGCATCGATAACCCCGGCTGCATCTGGACGCGATTCGTCGCCATGACTTCTCTCCTCGGTTGTCATGGTCTTGATTATCCGGAGACGCTGGGTGATTTCCTGACCCAGCTGAGTTTCGCGCCTAATCAAGTACTTGCATACAGCTGCGTTGCGCGCCTTATTGTGAACGTTAACCGGCCGCTTCACGTGTAGAGCGGACTGAGTATGACCGAAGCGCGATCGGCCGCAGAGCGTCGAGGACTGAATCCATCAGGGCTGACTGATGAGATGACAAGCTCTGGACTGCTGGTTCGGGTGTTCAACTTGGCTATATTGTTCTGCCAAGTCTGCGGCAGAAAATTGGTCTGGGACAGTCCGCGATAGCTGCAAGATTCACGCGCGGATTGATCAGCCGTGATGGAATTGCCCGCCAGAGCGCCGGGGAGATTCCGGAGGCGAGGTCTCGAGTTCGTGGACGGCTTTACAGAGATCGTCGAGCAACAGATCGGCCATGTCGCGTGAGAATCCCTCGCGTACCACGATGCGGAGTACAGCGACGGATTCGGCCTCGGGCGGCATGGTGTAGGCCGGTACCTGCCAGCCGCGCACGCGCAGCCGCTCAGAAACGTCGTATACCGAATACCTCGAAGTTTCCTTGAGCCTGAACGCGAATACGGGAATGGTGTCGCCCCGGCTCAGCAGCTCGAAATGACCGAGTTTTTCGATGCGTCCGGCCAGTCCGGTGGCCGTTTCCTGCAGCGTATGCATGATGCGGGTGTAGCCCGCGTGGCCCAGGCGCAGGAAATTGTAATACTGTCCGATAACCTGATTGCCTGGGCGCGAGAAGTTCAGCGTGAAGGTGGGCATGTCCCCGCCCAGGTAATTCACGTGGAAGACCAAGTCGTCCGGCAGATGCTCCTTGTCACGCCACAGTACCCAGCCGACACCCGGGTAGACCAGCCCGTACTTGTGGCCCGAGGTGTTGATTGAGACCACGTTGGGCAGACGGAAGTCCCAGCGCAGTTCGGGGTGGATGAACGGGGCGACGAAGCCGCCGCTGGCCGCGTCGATATGCAGCGGCACGGCCAGGCCGTGAGCCGCGTTATAGGCCAGGACGGTATCGTGGATGGCCTGGATGGGATCGAACTCGCCGGTGAAGGTGGTGCCCAGTATGGCTACCACCCCGATAGTGTTTTCATCGACGCGGCTGGTCACTTCCTCCGGGGTGATCACGTAGCGGCCCTCGCGCATGGGGATATAGCGCGGCTCCACCTCCCAGTAGCGGCAGAACTTCTCCCACACGACCTGCACATTGCTGCCCAGAATCAGGTTGGGCCGGTCGGCTGGCTGGCCCGCGGCCTCCCGCCGGGCTCGCCAGCGCCACTTCAGCGCCATGCCGGCCAGCATCACCGCCTCGCTGGAGCCGATGGCGGAGACACCTACGGGGTCGGCATCCTTGGGTGCATTGAACAGCCGCGCGATCATGTTTACGCAGCGTGTCTCGATCTCGGCGGTCTGCGGATACTCGTCCCGGTCGATCATGTTCTTGTCGAAGGTCTCGGCCATCAGCCGCTCGGCCTCGGGCTCCATCCAAGTGGTTACGAAGGAGGCCAGGTTCAGCCGGGCGTTGCCGTCGAGCATGAGCTCATCGTGGATGAGCTGGTAGGCCGTGCGCGGGGGCATCTCGGACTGGGGGAGGGCGTATTTAGGCACCGGGCGCGACATGACTCGCGAGCCGTAGGTGGGCGCAAGCTCGGCGTCGGGTTTCAACTTTTTGACCATGTTTTCCGTCACTCCGCTCCGGTATGGCTGCTGCAGGCAGGGCGGCGCCAGCGGTAAAGCAGCAGCAGAATCCGCATAACCGCCAATGCGGCGAGCATGCCCGAGGCATAGAAGGCCGTCGCGAACCCGTTGCCCGGCGGCAGCAGGCCGATGACAAGCCAGACTGTCGTGGTGGCGAAACCCGTGCCCGCAACGCACCACAGACCCCAGGTCCGTCCGCCAGGTACGCGATACGGTCGTGGCGTGTCCGGCTCACTGTAGCGTAGCCGGATCGCGGCGGCTAACAGCAGAAGATACATTCCGCAGTAGATCACCACGGCCATGGAGGTGCGTATCAGAAAAGCGGTATCCACGGACGGCACGACGCGAAACACGAGGGCTACCGCGCTCATGGCAAGCGTCTGCAGCATCGGCAGATTGCTCGGTACGCCGCGACGGTTTACCGACTGCAGACAAGGGGCAGGTTGCCGTCGCAGCCGGCCGCCCACGACCCCTTGACGGGGCCGACCACCCAGGTATTGACCTGCCCGGCGGCGCCCAGCGCCACCAATACAGCGGCTGCCGGAACAAGCACTGCCAGTTGCCAAGTAGCAAGCAGTGCCTGCAATGCCTGTAAGCTGCCCGAGACCATGTCCAGGCGGCTCGCGGGCACCACCACGGCCACGGCGAGTCCGCCCAGCAGCGTCAACACAAAGCCGATCACGGTGGCGGCGAAGAAGGCGATCGAATCATCCGGGCGCACGTTGCGGATCTCGCGCGCATGGCTGGCGGATACCTCGATGCCGACCACGCCGAATAGGAAGCTCAGAAACAGCACCAGGCTCTCCCGCGGGTGGGACAGGGGCAACCAGCCGGAGGGCGCGGTCGAGAGGGCCCGGTGAACGGGTTTGCCTCGCGCCACCTGGACGATGGTACGTGATGTTATTAATCCGGCAACAAAGCCGCGTTAAGTGCTTACCGGTGAGCCGGGTTAACCCATCAAATCACTGGCGTCGCGGTCTTTCCAGACATGCGTGGGCAGCACCCAGCCCGTTTGCGGCGGAATACGTCGGCCTGTAAGCGCGTCGATCGACAACGCCACAATATAACCACGATCACCGCCCGGCCACGGATCCGGTAGATCCGTCGGTTCGTAGCGGTCAGCCAGCGCCAGGCGCCCACGTACGAGAACACTCCAGCCAGAATGCCGGTTGGGGTCGGTCCCGTCGATCTGGAAGCTTGCCGGCAGGGCGCGGCTGGCAGCAGTCTGTTTGGTTCCTTCGCCGGTATGGAACCAGATGGCATCGTTATGCAGTGTGTAATTCACGGGCAGTACGTCCGGACTCGGATCGTTGTTGACTGCGATGCGTCCGAAATGATGCGAGGCAAGTAACTGACGACAAGTCGCCTCGTCCAATTCCGTTATTCGCCCGGTCTGTTCGGTTGGTTCCATGTCATTTCGGTCCTTTTTGCTAAACCTTGAACGATGATTGCGGGTAAAAGCGAGTTATTCAATACGCCCTCCATTGACGATGCCCGGCGATCGTACTTGTGTTATTCGACACGGTGCGTGTATCGGCACAGCATCAGCTGCAACTTTGACATGCCCGGTGGCTCGGCTATTGGAGTGTCTCCCGTGAGACCCGAACCACGCCACCCACGGTAATTTTTCGATACCCATGCTGATGGGCCAGACCCTTGTCCGGCTTCGGCCTTCGCGCATCCCGGCTGACGCCAGCGAGCAGCGCGATTGCTTGGCACCGCCCGCGCCAGGGTGCCAGAGCACTCCCGCCTCGACTGCTGGCAGACAACGATAATCAGTGGTTTGCGCTGTTGTCCTGTAAAAAGAAATCACAGTTCACCAAAGAGCTATAGGCAACTCTGGTATACGCGGGGACTTGGTCTAGCGGCGCTCCAGTGATCGCTGACTCGCGCGTCTGCTCAATGCCGTCTACGACAGTAGGCGCCAATAAAGGCATCGAAGGCGGTGTCGGCATCGGCGCGGGTCCCGGCCATCCAGATCGCCTGCTGCGCCGACTTGGCCTTGGGCTGGGTTTTCTTCGGCGATTTGTTGTTCAGGACGTTCGCGGTCTCGTCGACCCAGCAGCACTGATGGCGGTGGTCGGAGACACCTGGGCGTTGACTTTCCGGAAACCGAGGGGCCCCGTTGCCGACTATTTCAACCCCGCCTGTATATCACTTTCGAGCGTAGCTTTAACAAATCCGGCGAGGGGATACCGAGTGGCCTGTGACCTTTTCCGGCCCAGACCGAATTACACGAGCGATGCTGCACTAACCGGCTGTGGCTGGGTTGACGTGTATCAAGTGTGCGTCGCCGCCGTGCTGAAATGATTGGCTGACAGGCTACGGCTTGTCGCCGCCGCGAGCGTGCGGCGTTGCGGTCGCCCGCGGTTTGCCGGGCACGATTTCTTCGGGAGGATGGCTCCGGCGGAACCTCACCACGTCGGGTGGCACGGGGCGATCCCGGCGCTGGAGGGGATGTCGGGCGCGGATGAACACATTTATCTTGCAAAAAGGGGATGTGTTGTCTCGCGCAGGCTATATATTGAGTGTCTGTTTCGATTATCGGATGGCCCATTGGCGGTCACTCCGGAGTGCGCAAGGGTAACGGCATGTCAGGTCAGAAGTATGTTCTGGAAGTTCAGGCGCGGTTGCCGGATGCGTTGTCGGAGCTCAAGGCGCTATCCGAGAACCTGCTCTATGCGTGGGACCGTCATATCCGCGGTCTTTTCTGGCGCATGGATACGGCCCTGTGGGAGCGATGCGGTCACAATCCCAAGGTTTTTCTGCGCCGTATTTCGCAGGAGCGCCTGGCCGAGCTGGCCGGAAACGCGGCGTTTCTCGAGGAATACCAGTATGTGCTCGGCCTGTTCCGCACTTACCGGGATCAGACCCGGACACCGTCAGCGCTTGTGGCGGAAAAGATGGGGGCGGAAGACGGCTTGATCGCCTATTTCTGCGCCGAGTACGGGCTGCATGAGAGTCTGCCCATCTATTCCGGCGGGCTGGGTATTCTGGCCGGAGATCATTGCAAGGCGGCCAGCGGGCTGGGGCTGCCTTTCGTGGCCGTGGGCCTGATGTATCGACAGGGCTATTTCCGGCAGCAGATCGAGCGCGACGGCACCCAGAATGCGATATTTCAGCCCCATGATCTGCGCGATCTGCCGATTATGCGGGTCGATGGGGATGATGGCGAGCCGCTGCAGATCACTGTGCCGTTCCCGGATCGCGAGGTGGCGGTCCAGATATGGAAGGCCGAGATCGGCCATCTGGCACTTTACCTGCTCGATACCGATGTCGCCGACAATGCCAGGTCCGATTGCTCGATCACTTTTCAACTCTATGGCGGCGACCGGCGCCGCCGGATCGAGCAAGAGCTGATCCTCGGTGTCGGTGGCGTGCGCGCCCTGCGCGCCCTCGGACTGAAGCCGTCGGTGTGGCACGTCAATGAAGGGCATGCGGCGTTTCTGATGATCGAGCGCTGCCGCGAGGCGATCGAAGCCGGCATGCGCTTCGAGGCCGCTATGGAGCAGGTGGCCGGTGCGACCGTTTTCACCACCCATACGCCGGTAGCGGCCGGGCATGATGTGTTCGAGCCCGATCTGGCGGCGACCTACCTTGGCCCGTATGCCAGGGCCATGAACCTCGATCTTGATGAGTTGCTCGCACTCGGGCAGAGCGAGCAGAACGACGCGGCCTTCAACATGACCACGCTGGCGCTGCGCACGTCGCGTTATCAGAACGCGGTGAGTCGTATCCACCGCGGCGTGACGGCCGGGATGGAGAGCCATATCTGGCCCCAGGTGCCGGTTGATGAGTCGCCGTTGCAGTACGTGACCAACGGGGTACACGTGCAGACTTTTCTGTCGCGGCAATGGAGTTATTTCTTTGACATGCATGCGCCGGGCTGGCGCGTTCGGCAGTGCGACCACCATTTCTGGCGCAATCTGGTCGAATCCATCCCCGATCAGCAGTTCTGGCTCCAGCGCATGTCGATCAAGGCCGATATGCTGGATTACGTCGCCCGGTGTCTGACGCGCCAGTATCGGCGCCAAGGCGTCGGCGACGCCCATATCGAGCGCCGGCTGGCGGTGCTGCGGCCCACCTTCGGACGCGATCCCATGGTCATGGTGTTCGCGCGGCGGTTCGCCACCTACAAGCGGGCGACGTTGCTGCTGCGCGATCCGGACCGGCTGGCGGCGTTGCTCAATGACGCCGAGCGGCCGGTCATCCTGCTGTTTGCGGGCAAGGCTCATCCTGCGGACGAACCCGGCCAGGCACTGATCCGCACGCTCGTGGAGTATTCGAGAAAGCCGCAATTCGCGGGCCGGTTGTTCGTACTGGAGGATTATGACCTGGCGCTGGGCCGCCAGCTCGTGGCCGGCGCGGACGTCTGGCTCAATACGCCTTTATACCCGATGGAGGCCTGTGGTACGTCGGGCCAGAAGGCAGCGCTCAACGGCGCGCTCAATGTGAGTGTCCTCGACGGCTGGTGGGGCGAGGGGTTTCAGGGCGACAACGGCTGGGGCATCACGCCCTACAGCCACAGCGATCCCGACCGGCGCGACCACTACGAAGCCGAAGACCTGCTCGATCTGCTGGAAGACGAGGTGGTGCCCCTTTATTTCAACCGTGGCGACCTGGGTTATTCACCCGGCTGGATAGCGCGTGCCAAGGCCGCGATTTATACCGTGCTGCCGCGTTTCAATGCCCAGCGCATGCTGCTCGATTACATCGAAAACCTGTATCTTCCGGCCACTCGCCACGGCCGCCGGCTCGCAGAAGACGACGGCCAGCCCGCGGCCGATCTGGTCGCCTGGAAACAACGCGTAGCGCAGGCCTGGCCGGGCGTGACGCTCAGTCGCAGCAATGGGCGTGCCGAGCAGATCGACAGCGGGGATACGCTGGAATTGCATGTCGCGGTCGAACTTCAGGGCCTGGGGGCCGATGACCTGCAGCTTGAATGCGTGATGACCCGCGTCCGCGACGACGGCGAGACCGAGTCGGCGATCTGCTGTCGCCTGGTGCCCGAAAACGGCGACAACGGGACCGCGATCTATCGACTGGCCGAACCCATCGAGGTGCCGGGGCTCTATGAGTATCAGGTGCGAGCCTATCCTTGTCATCCGATGCTGGCGCATCCGTTCGAGACCGGCCTGATGCGCTGGCTCTAAGGCCCTAGCCGGGCACCAGGCGACCGTACAGCTGGTTGAGCGATCGATATTCGGCGCTCGTATGGCCGTCGTCCGGCACCTGATCGAGTTGCCACGACCAGTTTCCGACCGCGGTGCCGGGACGATTCATGCGGGCCCCGGCGCCCAGGCCCAGCAGATCCTGCATCGGCAATATGGCCAGTTGTGCAACCGAAGCCAGCACTTCACGTCGCAGCGCCGCGGGTACGTCCGCCGGGCCGCCCAGATAATCCCGGGCGTGCTGTTGAACCGCGTCGCTGCAGTCCTCGGTCCACCAGCCGACCAGCGTATTGTTGTCGTGCGTTCCGCTGTAGACGACGGTCTGCGGGACGTGGTTGTGCGATAAGTGCACATTGTCGGCTCCGCCGCCGAATGCGAACTGCATCACCCGCATGCCCGCCAGGCCGGCACGATGACGTAACTGGTCGACGTCCGCGGTGATCTGGCCCAGATCTTCGGCCACCAGCGGCAGCGGGCCGAGCGCCGCGGTCAGACCCGCGAGCAGCGCCGCGCCCGGGCCGGGCGCCCACTGGCCGGTGGCCGCGTCCGGGCTGTCGATCGGCACCTGCCAGGCGGCGACCAGACCGCGGAAATGATCCAGCCGCACGAGATCGAACAGGGCCAGTTGGCGCCGCAGGCGTTCGATCCACCACTGCCAGCCGTTTGCCCGCATCGCCGTCCAGTCGTAATGCGGCATGCCCCAGAGCTGCCCGCCAGCGGAAAAATAATCCGGCGGCACGCCGGTATTGGCGGTCATGCGGCCCTGGTCGTCGAGCTGGAACAGTGGACGCTGCGCCCAGACGTCGGCGCTATCGTAGGCGACGAAAAACGACAGATCGCCGAATAGCCGGATGCCGCGCTGGTGCGCCTGTTCACGGAGCTGCGACCAGGCGCGGTGGCAGCGATACTGGCGCCGGTAGATGGCGTGAATGCGCTCGGCATGGCGCTTGCCGGCCGCCTCAAGCGCCCGGGGTTCGCGATTGCGCAGGCCGGGCGGCCACTCATACCAGGGCCGGCGGTGTTCCTGTCGCAGCGCCATGTAAAGGGCATAATTCGGCAGCCAGTAATGCTGTGCGGCGACAAACGAGGACAGATGGGCCGGATCGCCGGCCGCGCATGCATCGGCGGGGTCGATCAGCGTCGGGTCGATCGCGAATACCGAGGCACTGCGATAGGGGCTGCCCGTCTCATCGCGCGGGTTCAGTGGCAGCGTCTGCCACACGCTGAAGCCCGCAGCGCAGAGAAAATCGCAGAACCGCACGGCCTCGGCGCCCAGGCGGCCCTGTGCGCCGGGCCCGGGCAGCGAGGTCGGGTGCAGCAGGACGCCGCTGCGTCGTACATCGAGCGCTTGCCGCATGATCGTCAGTGGGCGCGACGCATGGTATCCACGTGGCCCCGGCTTACGCCATGCGTGAACACATGCGCCAGCGTATCCGGTGGATCGCGACCCAGGAGTTGATACAGCGCCGCCAGATGTACCCGGAACAGCCGTTCGAAGTGGGTCACCGTATCGGCCGCACTGTCGCCGCCGAACCACCAGAACCAGTCCGAGGCCTCGCACAGCGAGAGTTGGCGCTCCGCCGCCGCGCGAGTGGCCTCGTCCAGCGCCGGCGCTGACTGGTCGAACACATGCTTGGCGGCCGCCAGCATGTCCCACGCCCGATTTTTCTCGCTGTCCCCGATCCAGGTCGAGAACGTGCCGTAGACCCAGCTGCCGGCGACGAGTCGCGGCAAGCGGGTGGTGGCCTCGCCATGTTCAGCCAGATAGCCCGAAAAGGTGGTGGTGGCAAGGCGCTCGTGGGCCGCCAGCGCGGTGTAGAGCGCATCGAGAAAATGGTAGCCGTTGTCAGGGTAGTATTCCCAGGCGTTTTCACCGTCGAGAATGATCGGCACCACCATGGGACCGTCATCCGTTCGCCCGGCGTCGATCGTCTCCAGGCGCTCAACGAGATCGGCCACGGCGTCGTCGGCATGCCAGTCGCGATAGACGAAACCGATGGCGTCGGCCAATGCATCATCGCGAAAGAAGCAAGCCGGTCCGTCCGGGTCCAGGCGGTAGGCGCGATAGAGCGCCTCCGCGCCCGGTTCGTCGGCGCCGAGGCTATGGCGAAGCACGGCCTGGCCGCTGGCCACCCAGTCGAAGCCGGCCTCGCCTGCCAGTGCCACACTGCGCCGGCAGACGCCGCCTTCGGCCGGCCAGCAGCCGACTGGTGGTTTGCCGAAGAACCGTTCGAAGGTTTCACGCGCCCGGGCGAGCTGCCAGCGCGCCCGGGTTTCGCCTTCCGGGTAGGCGGCGCTCAGCGGCATCGGGCATTCCGGCCAGGCGGCGCGCGCGCTGTTGAGGTCCAGCAGCAGCGGCAGAATAGGGTGGCTGTACGGCGTGATCGACAGCTCGATGCGGCCGGCATCGGCGAGCGCCCGGTACCGGTCCACCACGTTCGTGATCAGTTCACTGATCACCGCGACCAGCGTGCGGCATTGCAGCATGCTGTAGTGGCGTTGATGCGCCAGCAAATCCTGTACGCGCTGATCCGTGCGCCGCACCGTTTCGCCGATCCAGCCGAGGTGGTACCAGACCAGCAGATCGACGAAGAACTGATCGTGCAGATAACTGATCTCATCCGGCTGGGCGAGCATGTGACGCGCCGTATCGACCAGTTTCTGATACACGGGGAAATGCGCGAACAACGGGTTTTCCGCGCCGCGCAGACAGGCCCGGAGCAGCATCAGCCGCTCTTCGCGTTCGTTGGGAATCAGCGGTTGCTGGAGCGCGGCCAGCAGGGGATCGTGAATCGGCCCGCCGCCGACCGCGACGGCGGCGAGGTCGGTGGCGTACGCCTCGATCTGCTCCAGCAGAACCGGCGAAAAATTCACCACCGCGCGAACATCGGGGTGCGCTTCCAGATGCGCGACCATGTCCACGTAATCCTTGGTGGCATGCAGGTAAGTCCAGGGATCCTGGAATCGTCCGCTGGTCGGATCGAAATAATCCGGCTGGTGCATGTGCCAGCACAACACGATCTGAAGCGGTGACAGTGCGGCTTCAGTCATTGAGGAGCGCCTCCCGGGTCACCAGCACAATGCCTTCGTCGGTGACTTCAAAACGACGGAAATCGGCGGTCTCGTCGATGCCGATCCGAGTGCCGTCCGGAATATGGCAGTCGCTGTCGATCACGGCGTTGCAGATCCGGCAGTCGGCGCCGACGACCACGTCGGGCAGAATCACCGAATCCTCGATCACGCTGCGTTCGGCGACCAGCACGCTGGAGAACAACAGCGAACGGCGTACGGTCGCGCCGGAGACGATGCAGCCCCCGGCGACCATGGAGTTGACGGCTTCGCCGCGCCGCCCGTGATCGTCGAACACGAACTTGGCCGGCGGCACCTGTTCCTGATAGGTCCAGATCGGCCAGTCGCTGTCGTAGAGATTGAGTTCCGGCGTTACGTTGATCAGTTCGAGATTGGCGCGCCAATAGCCGTCCAGGGTGCCGACGTCGCGCCAGTAGCCGGTGCCGGCCTCGGCGTTCTTGTTGAAGTGATAGGCATACACGCCATGGGCTTCGGTCACCGCGCGCGGCAGAATATCCTTGCCGAAATCGCGGCTCGAGTCCGGATCGCGGGCATCGGCCTCGAGCATTTCGATGAGGTAGCGGGTGCTGAAAACATAAATGCCCATGGAGGCAAGAGCGCGATCGGGCTGGCCGGGCATCGAGGTCGGCTCGGCGGGTTTTTCGTCGAAGGCGACGACGCGTTGTTCGTCATCGATCGACATCACGCCGAACCCGCGGGCTTCGGCCAGCGTCACATCGACGCAGCCGACCGTGACGTCGGCATCGTGGCTGACGTGGAAGCCCAGCATCGGGCCGTAATCCATCTTGTAGACATGGTCGCCGCCCAACACCAGCACGAACTGCGGCTCGTGTTCGGCGATGATGTCCAGATTCTGGTAGACCGCGTCGGCGGTGCCGAGATACCAGGCTTCGCCCATGCGTTGCTGGGCCGGCACCACTTCGACGAACTCACCGAACTCGCCGCGCAGAAAGCCCCAGGCCTGATGCATGTGGCGGATCAATGGATGCGCCATGTATTGGGTGAGCACCGAAACGCGCCGGATGCCGGAATTGATACAGTTCGACAGAACGAAATCGATGATCCGGAACTCGCCGCCGAAGGGCACGGCGGGCTTGGCCCGGCGTCGGGTCAGGCCGCCGAGCCGGGTACCGCGGCCGCCGGCCAGCACCATGGCGAGGGTGTCGCGTGTAACCAGACTGATGAAACGATTCGCATGCGCCGGTTGTTTTTCTGCAGTCATGACCGCCTTACCCTCCGATGAGCCCGCAACATCGAGATTAGTCCAAAATGGGCCCGCCGGGTTGATCTCGCGCAAAATCGTGCGAGGGACTATCTTGCAAAGTGGGATGCACAATTCGACCCGGGGCGCAAACGTTGTGACTGACGCACAGGACGAACCACTGATCCGGCTGCTGGATGCGCGCCTGCACGATCCGCATCGACTGCTCGGGCGGCACGTGGACGCGGAGGGCGAACTGGTTCGCGCCTTCCTGCCGCATGCTCAGCAGGCCTGGCTCATGCCCTTGAACGAGCCGATGGAGCGCCATGGCGATTCCGCACTGTTCGTCTGGCGCGGCGCCGATGGCCGGTTGCCGGACGACTACCGGCTGCGTTGGGTCGACGAATACGGCCACCGGCATGAGCAGCACGACGCCTATGCCTTCGCCTCGCTATTGCACGCGGCCGATCTGGCGCGCTTCAACGCGGGTGAGCATACGCAGGCCTGGCGCTTGCTCGGCGCGCATCTCGCAACCGATCAGGGCATCGAAGGCACGCGTTTTGCCGTCTGGGCGCCGCGGGCCGCGCGCGTGAGTGTGATCGGCGACTTCAATCGCTGGGATGGTCACGCGCATCCCATGCGTATTCATAGCCGAAGTGGCGTATGGGAGCTTTTCGTCCCCGGGCTGGCCGAAGGCGCGCTATACAAGTTCGAGATCCGCGATACCGAGGATCGCGTACGCGCCAAGACCGATCCCTATGGCCGGCGATTCGAACGACGTCCGGCGACTGCGGCGATCGTGACCGGGCCATCGCGGCATGTCTGGGGCGACCAGGACTGGATGGCCGCGCGTCGCGACTGGCAAACGGCGCCGATCGCGATCTATGAAGTGCATCTGGGCTGCTGGCAGCGTGAGCCCGACGGCCGGTTTCTCGATTATCGGCAGCTCGCCGACCGCTTGTTGCCGTATGTGCGCGATCTCGGCATGACGCATATCGAGATCATGCCCCTGACCGAACACCCCTTCGATGCGTCCTGGGGCTACCAGCCGACGGGTTATTTCGCGCCCACCAGCCGCTACGGCGAACCGGACGACCTGCGCTACTTCGTCGACCGATGCCATCAAGCCGGCATCGGCGTGTATCTGGACTGGGTGCCGGGCCATTTCCCGCGCGACGACTTCGGTCTGGCTCGCTTCGACGGCAGCCCCCTGTACGAGCATGCCGACCCGCTGCGCGGCGAACACCCGGAGTGGGGCACATTGCAATTCGATTACGGGCGGCCCGAGGTGCGCAGTTTCCTGTTGTCGAGTGCGTTGTACTGGCTGCAGGAGTTTCACTTCGATGGCCTGCGTGTCGACGGGGTGGCGTCGATGCTGTATCTCGACTATGCCCGCGCGCCCGATCGCTGGCGGCGCAACCAGCACGGCGGCAACGAGGATATCGAGGCCATCGAATTCCTGCGCAGCCTCAATATCCTGACCCATGGCGAATGTCCCGGCAGTGTCACCATCGCCGAGGAATCCACCAGCTGGCCGGGCGTGTCGCGCCCGCCCGAGGCTGGCGGGCTCGGGTTTTCCATGAAATGGAACATGGGCTGGATGCACGACACGCTGGATTATCTGCACCGGGCGCCCGTTCACCGCGCCTATCACCACAAGGAGCTCACGTTCGGTCTGCTGTACGCCTTTAACGAGAATTTCGTGCTCCCGCTGTCGCACGACGAAGTAGTGCACGAAAAAGGCGCGCTTTACGGCAAGATGGCCGGCGACCCGTGGCAGAAACGCGCGAACCTGCGGCTGCTTTACACCTATCAGTTCACCTACCCGGGCAAGAAACTGCTGTTCATGGGCGCCGAGATGGCCAATCCCTGGGAATGGAACGACCAGCTTGCCCTGCCGCATTTTCTGCTTGACGAACCCGAGCGGCGGGGCATCGCGACCCTGGTCGGCGATCTGGGGCGTCTGTACAGCGCGGAGCCGGCCCTGCATCGTCGTGATTTCCAGCCCGACGGCTTTGCCTGGCTCGATTGTGACGACGCGGTGCACTCGATCATCGCCTATCGCCGTTGCGATGGTGATCGGGAAGTCCTGGTGGTGCTGAATTTCACCCCCGAGGCGCGCCCCGGATATCGGCTCGGGGTGCCCGAGGCCGGCCGCTATCGGGAGTGTTTCAACTCCGACGCGGCCATCTACGGCGGCGGCGATGTGGGTAACCTGGGCGGCGTGATCAGCGAACCCGTTGCTTGCATGGGCCAAACGCACTCTGTGGTGCTGACCCTGCCGCCCCTGGGTGGGCTGATTCTGCAGCGGGATCGGCGCTCGTGACGGCGGCGCCAAACCGGCGCGGCGCGCGCTGGCGCATACTGTTCGTCGCCAGCGAGGCGGTCCCCTGGATCAAGACTGGCGGGCTGGCGGATGTGGCCGGTAGCCTGCCGCAGGCACTCGCCGCGGCCGGCCACGACGTGCGTCTGCTGCTCCCGGCCTATGGCGATATTCTGGCGCAACACGCCGGCTGGACCCCGGTGTCGGCGTTCCGTGCCCCGGTTGCCGGGGCGCGGCTGTTGACGGCGCCCGCCGATTCGAGCGGACTGCAAACCTGGCTGGTCGACCTGCCGGGCTTCGGCGACCGGCGCGGCAATCCGTACCACGATCAACAGATGCAGGATTGGCCCGACAATGCCTATCGTTTCGGGACGTTCTCGCACATCGCGGCACGGCTGGCCGGCGGGCGCGCGGGGCTGGCCTGGCAGGCCGATGTGCTGCACTGCAACGATTGGCAAACCGGACTGGCGCCGGTGCATGCCATGCTCGAGCGCATTCCCGCAACAACTGTATTCACGATCCATAACCTGGCGTATCGCGGCCTGTTCGAGCCCCGGACCCGGGAACGGCTGGACTTGCCGGCCTGGCTCTGGCACCCGGATGCGCTTGAGTTCTATGGTCAACTCGCGTTCATCAAGGGAGGGCTGGCATTCGCGGACAGCGTGACCACGGTGAGCCCGACTTATGCCGATGAGATCCGGACGCCGCAATCGGGCCAGGGTCTGGACGGTCTGCTTCAGGCCCGCGGCGATCGCCTGTCCGGCGTCCTGAACGGGTTGGATGTGGATGTCTGGAACCCGGCCGACGATCGGCATTTGCCCGCGAGTTTCGACGTCGACGACCTGGGCGGCAAAGCGATCTGCAAGGCCGCCCTCCAGCGCGAACTGGGCTTGGCCGAACGGGCCGACGCACCGTTGTGCGGCGTGATCTCCCGGCTCGTGGCGCAGAAGGGAATCGACCTGGTGACGGCCGGGTTGCCGCGGTTGCTCGAACGTGGCGGTCAACTCGCATTGCTAGGGCGCGGCGACCCGGCACTCGAGGCGCAACTGCGGGATATGGCCGCCCTGCACCCGGAGGCGGTGGCCGTCCGGCTCGAGTTCGACGAAGGGCTGGCGCATCGCATCGAGGCCGGGGCCGATCTGTTTCTCATGCCGTCACGGTTCGAGCCCTGCGGTCTGAATCAGATGTACAGCCAGCGTTACGGCACGCCGCCGCTGGTGCATCGTTGCGGCGGTCTGGCCGACAGCGTCACCGACACCGACGACACGACGCTCGCGGCCGGCCACGCCACCGGCTTCGTATTTCAGCCGGCCACGGAAGATGCCTATATTCACGCGCTGGACCGGGCGCTCGCGTGGTTCGCCCGGCCGCATCAATGGCGGCGCCTGCAGCGCGCCGGCATGGCCCGGGATTTCAGCTGGCAGGCCAGTGCCGCGCGCTACCTCGAAATCTACGAGCGCGCCGGCCCGGGGCGCTGATCGATTGCGTTATTGGCGCCGGCGTTTTTGATCTCGCTCAAAACCCCTCTTGGAGCCCCGGCGTAGCTTTGATGCGGAGCTTCGATTTTCGCGGGTGCCGGTTTTTGCGCCCGCCGCGTGCGAGGAGTATGGGCATGCCACGAACGACGCAGTTTCAACAGGTCTACGACGATCGAATCGCCGTATTGCACGGCGAGCCGGATGCCGCCCACCGGCGCTGGGCGATCTGGGCCGAGCAGGTTCGCCGCGGCGGGATTCCCTGTTTCGGCACCGACGAACGCAACATGTGCGAAGAATACGATTGCCCGTGGCGACCGCAGTGTCGCGCGCGACGCGCGGCATGGAAGCGATAGCAGCCGTGGCGTTCGCGTGGGCACCGGATCGCCGTCGTGACGGCCCTGCGCGGACACGCGCTCGATGCCCCGCCTTGAGAGGCGGCCGTTGAAGGCCGCTGACGCGCTTGGGCAGGCGATGACCATACCCTGTGGGGCGGGTGCTGCCCGCGGGATTTCGATTGCCCCGCGTTCGCGGCCCCCGTGGCAAGACACGCAATGACGGCGACGCCGGTCGGCGCGGCGCCGGATTCGTTCCGCGCGCCCGGCAAGGAAAGACGGGATGACCACGCTTGACGCGGATCTGTTGCAGCGCATCGACGCCTACTGGCGCGCCGCGAATTATCTCTCGGTCGGGCAGATGTATCTGTTCGACAATCCATTGCTGCGCCGGCCGCTCGAGCCGGGCGATATCAAGCGCATGCTGCTGGGCCACTGGGGAACGACGCCCGGCCAGAATTTTATCTATGCGCACCTGAATCGGGTGATCAAGGCGCACGATCTCGACATGATCTATCTGTCCGGCCCGGGGCATGGCGGGCCGGCGGTGTACGCGAACACCTATCTCGAAGGCACGTACAGCGAGATCTATCCGAACGTAGGCTGGGACGAGGCGGGCCTGCGGCAATTGTTCGTCCAGTTCTCTTTTCCCGGCGGCGTGCCAAGCCACGCATCGCCGGAGTGCCCCGGCTCGATCCATGAAGGTGGCGAGCTGGGTTATTCACTCAGCCATGCCTTCGGCGCCGTCTACGATAACCCGGCGCTCATTGCCGCCTGCGTGATCGGCGATGGCGAGGCCGAGACCGGGCCGCTGGCGACGGCCTGGCATGGCAACAAGTTTCTGAACCCGGCGACCGACGGCGCCGTGTTGCCGATCCTGCATCTTAACGGCTACAAAATCGCCAATCCCACGATTCTGGCGCGCATCGGCGACGATGAACTGGATCAGCTGCTGCGCGGCTACGGCTGGACGCCGATCGTGGTCGCCGGCCATGAACCGGCGCTCATGCATGAGGCCATGGCCACGGCGCTGGACGCGGCCATCGAACAGATCCACGCCGCCCAGCGCGACGCCCGCGAGCGGGCCGCGGCGGGCGGCCACGGCGCACGTCCGCGCTGGCCGATGCTCGTGCTGCGCTCGCCCAAAGGGTGGACCGGGCCGGCCCGGGTCGACGGTCGACCCGTGGAGGGCACGTTCCGCGCCCATCAGGTGCCGATCTCCGATCCGCGCTGCAATCCGGCGCATCTGGCGCAGCTCGAAGCCTGGCTGCAAAGCTATCGCCCGGACGAGCTGTTCGACGAGGGCGGCAGGCTGCGCCCGGAATTGGCCGAGTTGGCGCCGGTGGGCGGCCGTCGCATGGGGGCCAATCCGCACGCCAATGGCGGACTGTTGCTACGCGATCTGCGGATGCCGGATTTCCGCGGCTATGCGGTCGATGTACCGGCGCCCGGCACGCCGGGGATCGGCGATACCCATGCGCTCGGCCCGTTCCTGCGCGACGTGATCCGCCTGAACGAAGCGCGCCGCAATTTCCGGATCTTCGGCCCCGACGAAACGTTGTCGAATGGTCTCGAAGCGGTGTTCGAGGCGACCCGGCGGCAGTGGCTCGGCGCCATACGGGACGACGATGCATGGCTCGCCCCGGACGGACGGGTGATGGAGGTGCTCAGCGAGCATCAATGCCAGGGCTGGCTCGAAGGCTACCTGCTGACCGGCCGCCACGGCCTGTTCAACTGCTACGAGGCCTTCATCCACATTATCGACTCGATGTTCAACCAGCATGCGAAATGGTTGAAGGTCACCGCGCGGCTGCCGTGGCGGCCGCGTCTGGCATCGCTCAACTACCTGATCGCCTCGCATGTGTGGCGGCAGGACCACAATGGCTTCTCGCACCAGGATCCGGGCTTCATCGATCATGTGGTGAACAAGAAGGCCGAAGTCGTGCGGGTCTATCTTCCGCCGGATAGCAACTGTTTATTGTCGGTGATGGATCACTGTCTGCGCAGCCGCCACTATGTGAATGTGGTGATCGCCGGCAAGCACCCGGCACCGCAATGGCTGGCGGCCGGCGAGGCCATCGTGCACTGCAGCCGGGGCATCGGGGTGTGGGAATGGGCCGGCAACGAGGCCGACGCCGAGCCGGATCTGGTGATGGCCTGCTGTGGCGACGTGCCCACGCTCGAGACGCTGGCGGCCGTCTCGATCCTGCGCGAGCATCTGCCGGAACTCGCCGTCCGTGTGGTGAACGTGGTCGATCTGATGAAGCTGCAGCCGGCCAGCGAACACCCGCATGGCCTGAGCGATGCCGATTTCGACGATCTGTTCACCACGGACCGGCCGGTCGTGTTCGCGTTCCACGGCTACCCGTGGCTGATTCATCGCCTGACCTATCAGCGGCATAACCGGTGGATGCGCGTTCATGGCTACCAGGAGGAGGGCACCATCACCACGCCGTTCGACATGACCGTGCTCAACGAACTCGATCGCTTTCACCTGGCAATCGATGCCATCGACCAGTTGCCGCGCCCGCACGCCCGCGCGGCACGGCTCAAGCGGTTGCTGGGCGACAAGCTGATTCAGCACCGCCAGTACATCCGGCACCACGGTGAAGACATGCCGGAAGTCCGCGACTGGCGCTGGCCGGCGCCGTAGGCACGCACCGACGTTGGCGATCGACTGTCGCCCCAATCGGCCGCGGGCGGGTTGCGGTGTCATTGACCCGGATCAAGCCATGGCGGTCGCAAGCCGTGCAGGATGCAATGATTGGCACGGCGATCGCCGGGCGGTATTCGGTCGGAGGCAGGCATGAATCGGACCCCTCGTGCACCGGGGCATCGCGTCGACACAGGCGCGGTCACGCGAGCGTTGCCGGCGGATGGCGACGACTGGATGCTGGGCGTGGATATTCGCGGGTTCGCCCGGCACTACCTGATTCGCATCGAGCTGCCGGGGGTCGCGGCCCGCGATATCGGGTTGTCGGTGGACAATGGCGTGCTGTTGCTGACCGGCGAACGGCCGCGTCTCTGGCACGGTGAACATCGCGGTGGCGCGTCGCATGCCGGCCACCAGCGCCACTTCGCACGAAGTCTCAGTCTGCCCGTGGATGCCTCGTGCGAGGGGTTCGAGGTCACGCGCGAGGACGGCGCGGTCGAGATCCGGTTCGCCCGGCAGGACAGCGTCTCGCCTGGCGGGGCCAATCAATCGGGGCCGATCACGACGGCATGAAGACCATGCGCGGTCAGCGCAACGTCGGGTCGGGTGCGGCCCGCGCTGCGGGGCCGATCGAATCGATCACGGGGACTGGCATTTAATGAATATAAACAAGAATTTCTACCCTTATATCTGGTCGGTGCTGATCCCCGTTCTGGTGTTGATCGCGATGGTGCAGTTTTCGACCGGCGGATCGCAGCCGGCCAAACTGCCCTACAGCGCGTTCCAGCACGAGCTGACGCAAGGCCATATCAAGAGCGTGGTGGTCGGTCAGCGATCGATCAGTGGCGAATTCAAGCAGCCGCAGAACGGCAAGCGCCGGTTCACGACCCTGCGGGTGCCTCCTGACATCCGCGCTGAACTGGACAAGGCCGGGGTGACCTATCGCGGTGCGCCCGATACGAGCTGGATCGGCGCGCTGTTGTCGTGGATTCTGCCGATGGGTTTGTTTCTTGCCGTCTGGGTCTTTCTCATGCGGCGGATGGGGGGCGGTAACGCCGGCGCCGGTGGTTTCATGCAGGTCGGCAAGAGCCGGGCCAAGATTTATGTCGAGACCGATACCAAGGTCGCGTTCGATGATGTCGCCGGCGTGGACGAGGCCAAGGAGGAACTGGTCGAACTGATCGATTTTCTCAAGGATCCCAAGCGCTACGGCACGCTCGGGGCGCATATCCCCAAGGGCGTGCTGCTGGTCGGCCCGCCCGGGACGGGCAAGACCCTGCTGGCGCGCGCCGTGGCCGGCGAGGCGGAGGTGCCGTTCTTCTCGATCAGCGGCTCCGAATTCGTCGAGATGTTCGTCGGCGTGGGTGCCGCGCGCGTGCGCGATCTGTTCCAGCAGGCGCGGGCCAAGGCGCCGGCCATCATCTTCATCGATGAGCTGGACGCGCTGGGCCGTGCCCGTGGTGTGTTCAATCAGGGCGGCAACGACGAACGCGAACAGACGCTCAATCAACTGCTGGTCGAACTCGATGGTTTCGACCCGAGCGGGGGCCTGGTGCTGCTGGCGGCCACCAACCGGCCGGAGGTCCTCGATCCGGCGTTATTGCGCGCCGGGCGTTTCGACCGCCAGGTTCTGGTGGATCGACCCGACAAGGCCGGGCGTATTCAAATCCTTGAGGTGCATGCGAAGAAAATTCGGCTCGCCGAGGATGTTGCGCTGGAGCAGGTGGCGGCCCTCACCACCGGTTTTACCGGCGCGGATCTGGCCAATCTGGTCAACGAAGCGGCACTGCTGGCCACTCGGCGCCGCGCCGAGAGCGTCACCATGGCCGATTTCAACAACGCCATCGAGCGCATTGTGGCGGGGCTCGAGAAGAAGAATCGCATCCTGAACGCGCGTGAGCGCGAGATCGTGGCCCACCACGAGATGGGCCACGCGCTCATGGCGCGATTGCTGCCCGGCGTGGACCCGGTGCACAAGGTCTCGATCATCCCGCGCGGGATCGGCGCGTTGGGCTACACCCTGCAGCGGCCCATCGAGGACCGCTTTCTCATGACGCGCGAGGAACTGGAGAACAAGATTGCCGTACTGCTCGGGGGGCGGGCGGCGGAAAAACTGATCTTCGAGCATCTGTCGACCGGCGCGGCCGATGATCTGTCCAAGGCGACCGATCTCGCGCGCAGTATGGTCGCGCGTTACGGCATGGACGAACAACTCGGTTATGTGACCTACGACAACGAGCGGCCGAGCTATCTCGGCCCCGGCTATCCCGGCCAGGGCCAGCGACTGTTCAGCGAACACACCGCTGATGCCATCGACCGCGCCGTGCGCACGATCATCCATGACGTGTTCGAACGCGTTTACACCGCGCTGGAAAAAAATCGCGCCGTGCTCGAGCGAGGGGCACAGGAACTGCTCGAACACGAGACGCTGGAAGCGGCCGATCTCGATCGGCTGGAGATGGATCTCGCCGAACCGAGGCGCTCGCCGGCCAAGTCATTGCGCCGCGGCGCGGCGAAATAAGCGCGGCACGGCCCGGGCGCCGCTCGAGCGCGCGCAAACTACGAACCGGCCCCGCGAGTCGTCGATATGGCCGCGCACCGCGCCGGAATGGCGCCGTGCCGTTCGCCGCATCGCGGGTTTGCCCGCGCCGCGCCTCGTCATCGCCAGGCGGTCCGAGCGCGCGGCCTTGTCCACGCCCCGTTTGACCGAGGTCAACAGTCCCTCGCCGCGCCCGGTCTAGGTTAGGGACTCTCGCAGCCATCCGGGCCTCACCAAGGCCGGCAGCAACGCGGGTATGGGCGGCAAATCCGAAACGGCTTCGGGTACGCGAGGCGACCGGTGCAACCGATCGTCTGCGCGCACGCCGGTTGCCCCGGATCCGGACATGCCGCCTGTGGTGCCGGTTGCCCGTCGCGGATCGATGCAAAGCCGATCGAACCGCACGGCGGATGGCCAACCCGCAGTCTGCCGGAATACGGGGCCCGATCCGGATCAAATACGAGTGGTTCGTCATGAGTTGGAGACAGCATTTCCCGATCCTGATCATTGATCCCGAGTGGCGGGAGACCGGGGCCGGCGGTCAGATGGTGCATGCCCTGAAAACTCGTCTCGAAGAGGGGTTGCACACGGTGCTGCATGCGGCCAGTGCGGCCGATGGTGCCGCTCTGATCCAGGCGCATCCGGAAGTAAGCACGGTCGTCATCAATGGCGATATTGACGGCGTGGCATCGAGCGGACCGCTCGAGACGCTGATCGAGCGCGTGCGCGCACGCAATGCCGAGGTCCCGATCTTTCTGTGCACCGACAAGGTTGCGCTCAAGTCGATCAGCATCGAGGCGCTGCGCCATGTGCGCGGGTATTTCTGGAAGCTCGAGGATACGCCGACCTTCATCGCCGGACATATCGAGGAAGCGGCCAGCGAATATCTGGACCGGCTGTTGCCGCCGTTCTTTGCCGAGCTCGTGCGCTACGGCGAACAGTACAAGTACTCCTGGCACACGCCCGGCCACAGCGGCGGGGTGGCGTTTCTCAAGTCGCCCGTAGGCCGGGCGTTTTTCGAATATTTCGGTGAGAACGTGCTGCGTTCGGACCTGTCGGTATCGGTGCCGGAGTTGGGTTCGCTGCTCGAGCACTCCGGCGTGGTCGGCGATGCCGAACGCGAGGCGGCGGAGACCTTCGGCGCCGATCGCACCTATTTCGTCACCAACGGTACGTCCACTGCCAACAAGATCGTCTGGCATGCCAACGTCGCGCGCGGCGACGTGGTGCTGGTCGATCGCAACTGCCACAAGTCCATCCTGCACGCGATCGTCATGACCGGCGCGATACCGATCTATCTGCCGACGACCCGCAACGCCTACGGCATCATCGGCCCCATCCCGCGTGCGGAACTCACCGCCGAGCGAATCGCCGAGCGCCTGGCGGCGCACCCGCTGGTGCCGGCCGGCCAGACGCACGCCCGGCTCGCGGTAATCACCAATTCGACCTATGACGGGCTCTGTTACGACGTCGATGCCCTGCGCGAGACGCTGGCTGGGACCGTGGATGTGCTGCATTTCGATGAAGCGTGGTTCGCCTACGCCCGTTTTCATCCCTTCTATGCCGGGCGCTTCGGCATGGCCGATGGCGCCGCGCGCCCGGGCCAGCCGGCCACGTTCGCCACGCAATCCACGCACAAGCTGCTGGCCGCGTTCTCGCAGGCGTCGATGGTGCATGTGCGCGAGACCGACGAACACCCGCATGATGCCGAGCGCTTCAATGAAGCGTTCATGATGCATACCTCCACCTCGCCGCAGTACGGCATCATCGCGTCGCTGGACGTGGCTTCGCGCATGATGCGCGGTCCCGGAGGTCAGGCGTTGATCGACGACATGCTCAACGAAGCCCTGGCGTTTCGCGAACGCTTCGCTCAGGTCGCCGGGGAGCTGAGCGGCCAGGACTGGTGGTTTCAACTATGGCAATCGCCCGCGGCGATGGCCGAGCCGGGGCCGACGGCGGCTGGCAACCCGGCGCAAACGCTGGCACCGGCGGACTGGTGGGTGCGTCACGGCGAGGACTGGCACGGTTTCGATGTTCTGGCCAGCGGCCATGTGATGCTGGATCCGATCAAGCTCACGATTCTCACCCCCGGCATCGGTGCGGATGGTGTGTCGGGCGGGTGGGGCATACCGGCGGCCGTGGTGGCGCGGTTTCTCTGGAGTCGCGGCCTGGTGGTCGAAAAGACCGGCCTGTACTCCTTCCTAGTGTTGTTTTCGATCGGGGTCACCCGTGGCAAGTGGGGCAGCCTGCTCGCCGAGCTATTCGAGTTCAAGGCGCTGTTCGATACCAACGCGCCGGTCGCGCAGGTGTTTCCCGCGCTGTATGCCAAGCACGAATCGGTCTACGCCGGGCTCGGGTTGCGCGATCTCTGTCAGCGCATGCACGAGTTGATTGCGCGCCGCGGCGCCCTGCGTCTGATGCAGGATATCTACACCACCATTCCGGATGCGGCGACGACGCCGGCCGAGGCCTACGACGCACTCGTGCGTCGACGTGTGGACAACGTGCCGATCGATGCCCTCGAAGGGCGGATCGCCGCCGTGATGCTGGTGCCGTATCCCCCGGGCATCCCACTCATCATGCCGGGCGAGCGCTTTGGCAGTGCGGAGCGCGCGATCGAGACCTATCTGGAATTCTGTCGAGCAACCGAAGTGGGGTTTCCGGGCTTCGCCGGCGAAGTGCACGGCCTTTCGATCGCCGAGTCCGATGACGGCCCACGCTATAGCGTGCCGTGTATTTGCATGGATTGAGCGACTTTCCGCCTCGGAGTTGACGGCGGTCAATTCGGCGACCGGCAAAGCCCTCTATCTTTGTTTTCGAACCGGGTCTTCTCATCGGTGGCCCGGTTTGCTGGGGGTTAACAAATTTTCGAGGCCGAAAACGGCCACGCGGAGGTTGGACGCATGAGTGCGATAGTCGAGGATAAAGTGGTCGCGGCGGAACAGCCGATCGGCCGCAAGGTCGGCCTGATCAGCCTGGTCGGCATGGTAGTGGGCGCCATGATTGGTGGCGGGGTATTTAACCTGCCGCAGAACATGGCGGTCGGGGCGTCGCTGATGGCGGTGGTCATCGCCTGGGTTGTGACTGGCGTCGGCATGTTCTTCCTTGCCAATACCTTCCGCACCCTGGCCGACAAGCGCCCGGACCTGGAGGCCGGTATTTATACCTACGCGCGCGAAGGTTTCGGGCGTTTCGCCGGCTTTCAGATGGCCTGGGGCTACTGGCTCAGCGCGGCCTTTGGCAACGTGGCCTTTGCCGTGCTCGTGATGCAGACATTCGGCTACTACTTTCCGAACGTGGCCACCGGCTGGCCGGCGATTATCGGTGGGTCGCTTTTGATCTGGGCCATGCACTTCGTGGTGTTGTTGGGTGTCAAGCGCGCGGCGTTCCTCAACGCGATCGCGACAGCGACCAAGATCGTGCCGATCATCGCCTTTATCGTGATCCTGGTCGTATTCTTTAATAATGCCCAGTTTTCCAGCGACATCTGGGGACGCCAGCTACATCTCGGCAACCTGCTGACACAGGTCAAGAGCACGATGATGGTCACGCTCTGGGTGTTCATCGGTATCGAGGGCGCCGTTGTGGTCTCCGGCCGTGCCCAGAACAAAGAGGAGGTCGGCCGGGCGACCTTCATTGGGCTCATCCTTTGCCTGCTTCTGTATTTTCTGGTGTCGGTACTGCCGTTCGCGCTGTTGTCGCAGCCGGAACTGGCCGCTCTGAAGGGCCCCTCAACCGCTTATGTGCTCAAGCAGGCCGTGGGCAACTGGGGAGCCTTCGCCATGATTCTTTCCGTGCTGGTTTCGCTGCTGAGCTGCTGGCTGGCCTGGACCATCATGGTGGCCGAACTGCCGTTCGAGGGCGCCAAGGATGGTGTGTTCCCGGCGGCGCTGGGGCATGAGAACCGGCATCATTCGCCGGCGCCGTCGCTGTGGCTTTCCTCGGCGGTAATGCAGGCCACGATGTTCGTGGTGCTGTTTGCGCATAACGCGTGGCTGTGGCTGGTGGCGATCACCGGCGTGATGGTGTTGCCGCCCTATTTGGCGAGCACCGCCTATCTGTGGCGCTATGCGCGTACGCCGGCTTTTGCCGAGGCCCACGGTCACGAACATCGGCGCCCGGCGCTGATCAGCGGCATCCTCGGCACGGTCTACGCCGTGTGGATGCTGTACGCGGCCGGCCCGCAGTTCATTCTGTTGTCGACCATCATCTTCGCCCTCGGCATCCCGGTGTACTGGTACACCCGTCGTCACAATACCCCGGATATGCCCGTGTTCAATCGCCGCGAGAAGGCAGCCAGCATCGGCCTGGTGGGGGTGGCCGTGGTCGCGCTGGCGTTGATCGTCACCGGCACAGTCGGCATCGGCTGAGTACGGCCGCGCCCTCACTGATCCGCAATTCCATGTCTGCCATTGAGGCCGCCCCGATGTCCTACGATCATCTGTTCCAGTTTCTGTTCTACGGCGCCGACGGCGGCCGAGACACAGCCGAACGACGCCACCTGCAACGGATCGTGGACGCGATCCAGGAACTCGGTTATGAGGTGGATCGGGCGGCCTCGGTTGAGGAAACGCGTTTTCTCATCCGCAGCAACGCCTCATTCGGCTGTCTCGTCCTGCAGTGGGATGAGCAGGGCGATACCGAGCATACGGACGCCCTGGTGGCCTGGGTGCGCGAACGGGGGCTCGAATGCCCGATTTTTCTGCTGACAGAGCGCATGCAGTTGGCCGCGATTTCGGAGGCCACGCTCGATCGGGTAACCGGCTATATCTTCCTGTCCGAGGATTCGCCGGGGTTCATTGCCGAGAACCTGGCGCGCCACCTGCATAGCTATGCGGAATCGCTCAAGACGCCGTTCTTTGGCGCGATGGTCGATTACGCGGCACAGGGTAACCAGGTCTGGACCTGCCCGGGGCACAACGGCGGGGTGTTCTACAGCAAAAGCCACATCGGGCGGGTGTTCGTCGAACATTTCGGCGAAGCGATCTTCCGCAACGACCTGGACAACTCGGTGGTCGAACTCGGCGATCTACTCACCCACGAAGGCCCGGCGCTGGCAGCCCAGCGCGAGGCAGCGAAGATCTTCGGGGCCGACCGTACCTACTTCGTGCTCAACGGCACCTCGACGTCGAACAAGATCGTGCTCAGCGCCCTGGTCGGCCGCGACGATCTGGTGCTGTTCGATCGCAACAACCACAAGTCGGCCCACCACGGCGCGCTGGTGTTGGTCGGCGGCATTCCGGTCTATCTGCCGACCCAGCGCAACGGCTACGGCCTGATCGGGCCGATCGATCACGACGCACTGGATGAAAACCGCATCCGCGAGTCGATTCGCCGCAATCCGCTGGTCGCCGATGCCTCGATCGCCGATCGCGAGCGGCCGTTCCGCGTCGCCGTGATCGAACAATGCAGTTACGACGGCAGCATCTACAACGCGCAGATGATCCTGGAAAAACTGGGCCCGCTTTGCGACTACATTCTTTTCGACGAAGCCTGGGCCGGTTTCATGAAATTCCACCCGCTGTTTGCGGGTCATTTCGCGATGGGGCTGGAATCCCTGGGCGACAAGCAGCCCGGCATCATCGCCACGCAGTCGACCCACAAGCAGCTCGCCGGGTTCTCGCAGGCGTCGCAGATTCATGTGCGCGACGCGCATATCGCGGGCCAGAAACGCTGCATCGAGCATCGGCGCTTCAACGAGATGTACATGCTGCATGCCTCGACGTCGCCCTACTATCCCTTGTTCGCCTCGCTGGATGTCGGCGCGCAGATGATGAAGGGGCGTTCCGGTCAGGTGCTCTGGGACGAAACCATTCACCTGGGCATCGAGCTACGCAAGAAGATCCGTCAGCTCAAGCGCCACTACGAGGCAACCGAATCCGATCGGACGAAACGCTGGTTCTTCGATCCCTTCGTGCCGGATCGGCTGCGGTTGTCGCAGTCGGGTACCGAGGAAGCCATTGACGGCGAAACGGCCTGGGAGGACATCGACACCGATCGGCTGGCCAGCGACCCGGCCTGCTGGGCGCTCGCCCCCGGGGCGGACTGGCACGGCTTCGGCCATCTCGTGCCGGGCTATGCGATGACCGATCCGAACAAGCTCACCTTGCTCACGCCGGGATTGAATCCGGCCACCGGCGCCTACGCCGAGCACGGTATTGCTGCCCCGGTGGTGGCGCAGTATCTGCGCGAGCAGGGCATCGTGCCCGAGAAGAACGATCTCAACAGTCTGTTGTTCCTGCTGACGCCGGGCCTGGAGGCGAGCAAGGCCGGTACGTTGTTGAGTGCGCTGGTCGCCTTCAAACGGCTGCATGATGCCAATGCGCCGCTGGACGCGGTGATTCCGGCATTCGTGGCGGTGCACGGCGCACGCTACGCCGGTCTCGGCTTGCGCGATTTGTGCGCCGAAATGCATGCGTTCTATCGCGATGCCGATACCGCCAGCCTGCAACGTGAACAGTTCCGTGTTGCCCATTTTCCCGAGATCGCGCTCACGCCCAAGCAGGCGACCGACCGCCTGATTGCAAACGACGTCGATTTTCTGCCGATCGACGAGATCGAGGGCCGTATCGCGGCCACGCTCGCGCTGGTCTATCCGCCGGGCATCGGCGTGATCGTGCCCGGCGAGCGCTATGACGAAGCCGCCCGCCCGATGCTCGATTATTTCCGTGTGTTCGAGGCCGCGGCCAATCGTTTCCCCGGTTTCGCCAACGAAATCCAGGGACTTTATGCGGTTGCCGAAGACGATGGCCGCACGCGGCTGTACACCTATGTGGTGCACGAATGAGCCGCGTCGGCGTCGGTGGGCGCCGTCTACCCGGCATCGATACGGCGGGCCGCCGTGCGCGTCGACGTTTGTCCGTTCCGAGGAGTTAGATCATGAGCCAGTTGGGCACCCATTCCGAAGTCGGCACGCTGCGGCGCGTGCTGGTCCATCGTCCCGATCTGAGTTTGCGCCGGCTGACGCCGGGTAACCGCGAAGCCCTGTTGTTCGACGATGTGCTCTGGGTCAAACGCGCCCGCGAGGAGCACGATGTGTTCGTGGATTCGCTGCGTGAGCGCGACGTCGAAGTGTTTTATCTCCAGCACCTGCTCACCGAGACCCTCGAGGATGCGGAGGCCCGGCATTGGTTGCTCGAGCGCGCGATTACGCCCGGCAATATCGGCGTGGCGCTGTGCGCCGAAGTGCGGGCCTATCTCGCCGAGCTGCCGGCCCGGGAACTGACTGACTTGCTCATCGGCGGTCTCGCCCGCGCCGAGAGCCCGTTTAGCGGTACGGGCCTGACGACCGAAGTCATGGATGGCCACGACTTCATCCTACCGCCGCTGCCTAATCATCTGTTTACGCGCGATACTTCCTGCTGGATCTACGGCGGGGTCTCGGTGAACCCGATGGCCAAGCCGGCGCGGCGCCGCGAAACACTCAATTACCAGGCGATCTATCGCTTCCACCCACTGTTCCGCGATCAGCCGTTCCAGTTCTGGTTTGGTGACGAGGCACGCAGCTACGACGGCCAGACCATCGAGGGCGGCGACGTGATGCCCATCGGCCAGGGCACAGTGCTCGTCGGTATGGGCGAGCGCACGACGCCCCAGGCGGTCGAAGCGCTGGCGCTGAATCTGTTCGCCCGCGGCGGGGCCGAGCGCGTGATCGCTGCCGCGTTCCCCAAGGCGCGTGCGGCCATGCACCTGGATACGGTATTCACATTGCTCGACCGCGATGCGGCGACGATGTTTCCCGCCGCCGTGGAGTCGTTCCGGACCTGGAGCCTGCGCCCCGGCGAGCGCGAAGGCACGCTCGATCTGCGCCCCGAGGCCAGCTTCCTCGACGCGGTGACGGATGCGCTCGGGGTCAGGACGCTGCGCGTGATCGCCACCGGCGGCGACGAATACGAAGCCGAACGCGAGCAATGGGACGACGGTAACAACGTACTTGCCATCGCGCCCGGCGTGGTCGTCGCCTACGACCGCAATGTCTACAGCAATACCCAGCTGCGCAAGGCCGGCGTCGAGGTGATCACCATCCCCGGCTTCGAGCTGTCGCGCGGGCGGGGCGGGGCGCACTGCATGAGCTGCCCGCTCGAGCGCGATCCTGTCTAGTACGCCTGTTCCCAAGGAATCCGATCATGCCCTTCAATCTCTGCAACCGCAGTTTTCTCACCCTCAAGGATTTCAGCCCGGCCGAGATCGGCTATCTGCTCGATCTGTCGCGCGAGTTGAAGGCGGCCAAGGCCGCCGGCACCGAGCAGCCGCGGCTGCTCGGTCGCAATATCGCGTTGCTGTTCGAAAAGGACAGCACCCGTACGCGTTGCGCTTTCGAGGTCGCGGCCCACGACCAGGGCGCGCATGTGACCTATCTTGGCCCGAGCGGGTCGCATATGGGCGTCAAGGAAAGCATCAAGGACACCGCGCGGGTACTCGGGCGCATGTTCGATGCCATCGAGTACCGCGGTTTCGGCCAGAACGTCGTCGAGGAACTGGCAGCGTATGCCGGCGTGCCGGTGTGGAACGGGCTGACCGCCGACTTCCATCCGACCCAGGTGCTCGCCGATTTCCTGACCATGCGCGAGCACAGCGACAAGCCGCTCAAGGACATCACCTTCTGCTTCGTCGGCGACGGCCACAACAACGTCGCCATCTCGCTCATGGTGTGCGCCGCCAAGCTCGGCATGGGTTGTCATATCGCGGCACCGGCCGCGCGCCAGCCGGCCGCCGAGCACCTGGCATACTGCCGCGAGCTCGCCGAGCACACCGGCGCGCGCATTCGGGTCAGCGATGACGTGAGCGAGGCCGTGGCCGGCGTGGATTTTCTCTACACCGATGTATGGGTTTCGATGGGCGAGCCGGAACAGGCCTGGGCCGCGCGGATCGAGTTGCTGCAGCCGTACCAGATCAATCGCCGGATGCTCGATCTGACCGCCAACCAGGCCGTAGGCGTCATGCACTGCCTGCCGGCATTCCATAATCGCGAGACCACCTACGGCGAGAAGATCTTTCAGACCCACGGTCTCGAGGCGATGGAGATCACCGACGAGGTCTTCGAATCCGGGCAGTCCATCGTATTCGATCAGGCCGAGAACCGGTTGCATACAATCAAGGCGATCATGATCGCCACGCTGGGGCGTTGAGATGCGGGTCGTGGCCGCACTCGGCGGGAATGCGCTACTGCGGCGCGGGCAGCCGTTGAGTGCCGAAAATCAACGCGAGAATGCCCGGGTGGCGGCCGAAGCGCTGCTGCCCATCGTGGCCGCCGGTCACGAGCTGGTGATCGCGCATGGCAACGGGCCCCAGGTCGGACTGCTGGCGTTGCAAAACGACGCCTACAAGGCGGGCGAGGCGTATCCGCTCGATGTCCTGGGGGCCGAATCCGAGGGCATGATCGGCTATCTGCTGGAGCAGGAACTGGCCAACGTACTGCCGCTGAATCGTCGCGTGGTGACGTTGCTGACCCAGGTGGAAGTGGATCGGCATGACGCCGCATTCGCAACGCCCTCTAAGCCGATTGGTCCGGTCTATAGCCGCGACGAGGCAGACGCCTTGTCCGTCCGGCACGGCTGGCGCATTGCCGCCGATGGGGCGTCGTATCGGCGGGTGGTCCCGTCGCCGGCGCCGCGGCGCATTCTGGAGCTGGACGCGGTCGGCCTGCTGCTCAGGCATCGCATGATCCCGATCTGCGCCGGCGGCGGGGGGATCCCGGTCGTGCGACGTGAGGATGATCGCTACGGCGGCGTCGAGGCGGTCATCGACAAGGATGCGACCAGCGCCCTGCTTGCCCGGCAGCTTAAAGCCGACGCGTTATTGATGCTCACGGATATCGATGCGGTCCAGACCGATTTCGGCACCCCGCAGGCCCGCCGCCTGCGCCGCGTCGGCGCCGACGCGCTTGACGATATTGCGTTTGCGGATGGTTCCATGGCGCCGAAGATCGCGGCAGCCCAGACGTTTGTTCGCGAGACCGGTGGCTTCGCGGCGATCGGGCGCCTCAACGATGCGGATCTATTGCTTGTGGGCCGTGCCGGTACGCGGATCGAGGCCAGCCCCGGCGGCGAGCGCTCCTACTATTGGCACAAGTACAACTAAAAAAGCCCCCGGGCGGCGGGTATCGCTGGAGCGCATCGCCATCCTGATCACGGTGCTTCCATATCGTGTTTGATCCGGCGCAGCCGGTCGATGTCGCTCAGACGGATGGTTCTGCCGCTTTTTTGAATAAGGCCCTGTTGTTCGAGTTGCGAGAGCGTGCGTGAAAGGGATTCATGACGCATGCCGAGATGGCTGGCGATATCGAGGTAGGTCATGGGCAGCCGCAGATCAACGGCCGATTGCCCGCGGGCGCTGAATACCGCGCTCAGACCGAGCAGAAATGCAATGACTTTTCGCGCGCTGCTGTTCAGGGCAAGCGTGAGATGCGCCTCGTATTCACGCCGCAGGCACTCGCTCATCAAATGCATCAACTGGCGCTGAAGGACATTGTCGATCGCATGCAGCGGGATGTGACACAGCCGTGAGTCTTCCAGGGCGGAAAGACTTCGCGACCAGTGCGTTTGATAGGCCTCGGCCAGGCCGATGATCGCCCCCGGGAAGCGAAAGGCCATCACGCGCTCGGTACCATCGGCGGCGTCGAAAAAAGCCTTCATGGCTCCGGCGCGCAGGGTATACAGGGTATCGATCGGGTCCCCCTGGCGCACCAGTATCTGGCCGGCGCGCAGCGGGTGCTGTGGGCGCCCGACTGCCTGTTCAAAGCGGGCCAGGTGCTGGCCCTCGAGCTCGGCCGGCAGGCAGCCCGACTTGAACGCGCACGCATGGCAATTGGCGTTTCGACGAGGGTGGGCCACTAGCGGGTGCGCGCCGACGGCCGTTCGATCCGGCCCGCGCGGCGCCGGCGACATGTCGGCTTCCGGGTCGACGCGTGCATGCTTGGAGCCGAAGTGGTTGATCTAGGACACCGATGTTAACCACGCCCGCGTCGTTTTTTATGACTTATGTCATACTAACCCGTTCAAAAGTAAAGCCACGTCACCTTGCGTATTGGCATTCGGGGTGACGGAAAAACGCAGCGACCTTGTCGGGCAGTTTTTGCAGGGAATGCAGGAGCGATCGCGCCTGCATCTTGAGTTCGTCCTTGCTCGCGATAGCACCGCGACCCAGCCGACTCTTCACATACCCCCACACCTGCTCATCCGGATTGAGCTCGGGCGAATAGCCCGGCAGGAAGAACAACTCGACGCGGCCGTCGAGGGCCTCCAGCGTCCGTCGGACGCGCTTGGCGCGATGCGTGGGATGGCCATCGACGATGAGAAAGACTTTTTCGTCCGCCGCCGTATCGGCGGCCAGGCGCTGGATGAATCCGGCAAAGACCTCGGCCGTGACCGTGCCCTCGACGAGCTGGAAACGCAGCGAGCCGCCGGGACTGATCGCCGACACGAGGTTGATCGAAAAGCGCGCTCCGGTGGCTTCAACAATCGGCGTTTCGCCTGTCGGCGCCCAGGTCGTGCCGGCGTGATAATCCGAGCGCACCCCGGATTCATCGGCAAAATAAATCCGCGCACGCTCGCGTTGGGCGCGCCGTCGAATCTCCGGATAGACCGTCTGCTTCCATTCGGCGACCGCCTCGGGTGATTGCTGCCAGGCCCGGCGTAGCGGGCGCTGCGGCGTAAAACCCAAGCGGCGGAGTACGCGGCCCACCGTCACGGCCGAAACCCGTACCCCACGCTCGCGACGCAGCAATTCCCGCACGATGTCGCGCGTCCACAAAGCAAACGCAAAGCGATACTGACGCGGGTCACTGTCCCGCAAGGCGCCGGACAGCCACTGTAGGTCGGCTGCAGTGAACTTGGTCGGCCGACCCGATTTCGCGCGATTGTAGAGCGCCTCTCGCCCCCCGTGATGGGCGCGTTCCAGCCACCGATACACGGTCCGGCGATTCACTCCCAACGCCTCGGCCATCGCCTCCGGACTTTCGCCTTGCGCGATTTGATCCACGGCCCGCAACCGAATCGCCTCTTTCGACTGCGCGTCCAGATGGCGGCCGTCATTGCTGCGCTTCGTGCTCATGATCACAGAACCTATCATATGAGGTTCTACTTATGAACGGATTAGTAAGTGCCACGCGGCAATTATGCCATCCGGCTTACACCGCTCGGGGCGGCGGGTGGCCGGTGCGGGCATGGGCGCGGTTGCCCGTTCGGCGTGACCGCCGCAGTTGACCGGGGTCAACGTCCTGATTCGGCGGCTCGTTCAGTCTAGTTACGGCGGCGTTACAGCGCATGCGTGGAAGGCCGGGGGACGTGGCGGGCCATCGTGCCCGGCCCGGCGTGCATGCCTGACCGGGTCCGTTTAATCTTGACCCCGGCGGGCCGGGATATCGCAGGTCGCGGGCGTGTTGCGTGCCGACGGGCGAGTGGTGCGGCCCTGTTCGCTATTTTTCATGAGATCCGCTCGCGGTCGACGCCTGCGGATGAATGCGGGGCCTGTGACGCGGCCCCGGAATCGAGGGCGGGACGATGATGAATTACACCCATATTCTGCTGGACGTGAGCAGTCGCCGCGAACGGGCGGCCGTATGTGAATATGCGCTGTTGCTGGCGCGTGAGCATCACGCCCAGGTTACGGCCGTGAATCCCGGCGCGCCCGACGTCAACAACCCGAGCCGTGCCGCGGCCCGTGGCGTCGCGGCGATGGATGAGTTCGAGGCGCTGGCGCAGCAATATCCGGATGTGGCCTGGCGCCGGTTTTCCGCAACCGGGTCGTGGATCGATACCATCGCGCAGGAAGGGCTTTACTCGGATCTCATCCTGACCCGGCAGTTCGATCCGAACGACAGCCCGCGGTATGCCGGCTACGACGCGCCGGTAAACATCGCGCTGCTGTCCGGGCGTCCCGTGCTGGTTGTCCCGCGTGCGGATCGGTTTTCCCGCGTGGGCAGCCGCGTAGTGCTGGCATGGAATGCATCAGCTGAATCGGCGCGCATGGTCTGTGCGGCATTGCCCCTGCTGGTTCATGCCCGAGCCGTTGATATCGTCATCGTGACCGAAACACCGCGCCGGCCCGGAACCGTCGCCCCCGTGACCGGCGATGACATCGGATCGTATCTCGCGCGCCATCGGGTCGAGGCCTCGATCACGACGGTTGCGGCGGGTGCGTTGGAAGTCAGTGAGGTACTGCTTTCCGTGGTCGCGGACAAGGGCGGGGATCTGCTCTGCATGGGGGCATACGGACACGCCAGGCTGCGCAAACTGGTGGTCGGCGCCACGAGCCGGGCGCTGATGCGCAACATGATGGTGCCCACGCTAGTGGCGTGCTGAGGCATGACCGAGCATGCATCCGACCCGGGTTTGCGCGTTGCCGACTTGCTGCATTACAGCCGCAACGCCAGCATCCATGAGCTCTGCCTGCCGCATTCGCTGTCCCCGCTTGCGCTGCCTCAGCTGGGCGACGAAGTGTGGCGCGAGCGTCAATTGGTCCGCGGCGAAACGCTGTTCCGCCAGGGCCACGGCATGCACGCCTTGTACTGCGTCACGTACGGGCTGCTCAAAACCGTCATTGTCGATAATGAAGGGCGCGAACAAATCACCGGATTTCATTTTCCCACCGAGCTGGTAGGGCTGGATGCGCTGCCCCGACGTGAACACGTCTGTATGGCCAGCGCGGTGACCGCCAGCCGGGTCCGCGTCCTCCCGCTGCACCGCCTGCAGGAAGCGATGCACCAGGCACCAGCCTTGCGCGATGCGTTCGTGGATCTGGTCGGTCGTGCCCTGGCACAACACGAGCAGCTCTTGCTGGTCGTCAACCAGCGACGCTCGATAGAACGCCTTGCCATCCTGCTGCTGAGTTTCAGCTGTCGGCTGGGCCGCAATGGTCGCGCCGCGACCGTGCTGCGGCTGCCGATGTCGCGTGCCGAGATTGCCAACTATCTGGGTTTGACCCAGGAAACCGTATCCCGCGCCTTTCGCCGTTTGCAGACGGCGGGAATGCTCACCGTGCGAGTCAAAAACGTGACCCTTACGGATCCGGCACGCCTGACACGATGCGCCACCGAGGGCTGGTCCGAGACGTACTAAGCGGCGCCGCCGGTGTAGCGTCTTGCGCGACCGTTGGCTGCGGGCGCGTATGCTTGCGGGCGGGGGCTACGCGCTTGACGGGATGCCGGATGTGCCGATTACCTGCGACCGTTGATCGAGTGTCCGAAATACGGGCATAGACGACCGATTATTGAGCGAAGTCAATGAGATCCGCGTCCCGGAGCGCAAAAATAATCGAATGTTCCATGATGAAATCCATCGATGACCTCTTTTTCAGTTCTGGCGATGCTTGGTAATCATTACTGCGTGTCGCTGCTCAAGGAGATGCAGACGGCGATCGAAGCGTCGGAATGGCCGCGCGCGGGCGAGCGTCTCCGGGTATTCAGCGTCCGGGCGGACGCCTACTTGTCGGCCGAAACGGCGTTGCTTGAACCGCAGCCGTCCACGGCGTCACCCGTTCATCGGCATCGATGGCTGCGTCTGCGGCGCCAGCAACAGCACATCCTGCAGCGCCGGCAGCGTCTGCAGGCGTATGTGTCGGCGAGGCGGGCCGAGTCGTCGTGCCGCGAACTCGCCGCACTGATCAGGCTGTTCGCTGCGCATGGCCGCACGGGGCATTACCTGCTGGAGGCGCTGCCGCAGAGCGAGGCCCTGCTGCAGGCATTTGCCGAGCGGCTGCAGGGACTCGACCCGGAAGGCGACAACCAAGCGCAACCGCCATGGGTGAATGCCTTCAATGGCCACCGTCTGTTGGAACGGACGGACGACGACGACTCCTGAGCCCGGGGGTCGCGTGCGCCGGATATCAGACGATGCGACGTCGCCGGGTATTGGCGCGGCCCGGGTCGGCCCCGGATGAACCGCCGGCAGGCTTCGGCTTTGTGATGAAGCGGTCGGCGGCGGGCACGAGGGCATCGTCGTTCTTGAGGCGGTTCAACCCGGGCAGATCGTCGATATGAATCTCCTTGCCGCTTTTCCGGATCAGGCCCTGTTTCTGTAGTTGGGAAAGCGTGCGCGAGAGCGACTCATGTCGCATGCCCAGATAGCTGGCGGCATCGAGATAGGTCATGGGCAGGCGCAGATGTACCGGCGACTGGCCCAACGCCTTGAATATGGCGCTCAGCTCCAGCAGGAACGACACCACTCTTCGGCTGCCGCTGGTCAGCGCCAGGGTGAGGTGCGACTCGTACTCACGCCGCAGACAGTCGCTCATCAGCCGAATCAACTGGCGCTGCAGCGAATCGTGTATTGCGTTCAAGGGGATGCGGCACAGCCAGCTGTCCTCGAGGGCCGCAAAGCTGCGCGCCCATTGCTTCTGGTACGGTTCGGCAAGGCCGATGATGGCACCGGGGAACCGGAAGGCCATGACCCGCTCGGTGCCGTCGGCCTCATCGATATAGGCCTTCAGTGAGCCGACCCGCAAAGCATAGAGCGAATCGATTGCATCGCCCTGATGAACGAGCGTCTGGCCCGCTTTCACCGGGCGCGAGTACCGCCATATCTGGTGCTCGAAGGTGCTGAGGCTGTTGTCGTCGAGATCGGCGGGCAGGCAGTGCGGCTTGAAGATGCAGGCCACACACTTGCCGTGCGCGGCCGTGGTGCGCCCCGTCGGCCGCGGCCAGGGGCGGCTCGGCTCGGCCGTGGTGGGGCGATCGGAGACCGTAGCCATTCGGGGAATCGACATCTGACTTCTCCTGGGCCTGAGCCCTGCGAGACGATGAATATGTGTCGAATGTAGGCGTTCTGGGAAATGGACTTGTGATCTGGATCAAAACTTTTCCGCACCGCAACTCCGATACTATCGCAATCCATGATTTTTTATCGTCGGCGCCACACGCAATCGATGACGGCGTGTCGGGGCGCCCGGCCCGGGGCGATTGATCCCCGCGGGGTGCGGGCGCCACAACACCGCGTTCAGGCACCGGCGGTCGCACTGGAGGCCACGTGGTAATCAGTCCCGGCATCGGTCGCCCCTAATCGTCTGAGTCGCTGGAATCGCCACGCGTGCGGCCTCCGTTGGCGCGTCGCGCCGGCGGGGGCGATCGGGCACGGCATGACTTGACTGAAATCAAGGTCTCACCGCGGGTACGCGGCATGATCGATCGTGATTTCTGTACCGGCCCGAAAGGTGACTTGGTGATTCGACTCGCGGTAGCGCGGTGCTGACCCGGATGGTCCAGGCGATCAAGGTATTGGCTGATCACGCCGCGCCGGATCGCGCGGCGTGATGGGCGCCCGCGGATGTGGGTACTGTGGCCGATCAGGCGTTTTCGATCACCTCGATACGCGGCTCGAGCTGGATGTCGGCGGTCAGCGAATTGGTGACCAGACAGGCTGTTTCGGCCTTGTCCAGACACTGACGCGCCAGGCGCTCGTCGGCCGCGTTGCGGACCACCACATGCGGGTTCACGGTGAGGCGCGAAAAATGGTTGCGGCCCTCGTGGCGTTCGAGCACGCCGTGGACGTCGCACTCGACGCGCGCCCAATCGAGCCTGGAGGCGCGCGCAACGCTGCGGAACGTGAGCACGAAACAGCCGGCCACGGCGGCCATCAACAGGGTCTCGGGCGACCAGTAGCCGGCCGGGCCATCGAATTCCGGCGGCGCGGTGGCCGCGAGTTCGGGCAGCCCATCGGCGCCGAGGCGAATCTCGCCTTCCGCCGAACCCCGGGCATGGACGTTATAATGATGAGGAAGTGATTGCATGGGACGCTCTACCTGGTGCGAAAATCCAACGATAGGCCGTGTGCATTCGCCGGGCGTTGACGTGCGTCAATGGGCGGCGCGAATGGCCGCCCCGGTGTGTCGTCGGCGCGGTACCGCCGGCAGTCGCGCGTGAGCTATCTGGTCGTCAATGCGGGCTCGTCGTCGCTGAAGATGGCGCTGTTCGGCCGTGTCCGCGGCGGGGCGCTGGTGCGTCATCTGCGCGCATTCGTCGACTATCACGACACTCCCGCCCGCCTGCACTTGTGCGATGCCCAGGGACGGTTGCGCCGGGAAACGGATCTGCCCGATGGCCCCGAACGTCTCCCCGCGGCGCTCGAACGGGTGCTGGCCACATGCGAAGACAGCGCCGGTGGGGCGGCCCTGACGGCGGTCGGCCACCGCGTGGTGCATGGCGGAACGCGCTTTGCCGCGCCGGTGCGCATCGATTCCGCCAGCTTGGCCGCGCTGGAAACGCTGGTGCCGCTGGCGCCCCAGCACCAACCGCATAACCTGGCCGGTATCCGCACCATCGCGCGCCTTCATCCCCGGCTGGCACAGGTTGCGTGCTTCGATACCGCGTTTCATCGCAGCCAGCCGATGGTGGCGCAACGATTCGCATTGCCGCGACACTGGTTCGAGCAGGGGGTCCGGCGCTACGGTTTTCACGGTCTGTCATACGAATACATCGTCGGCCGTCTGCACGCGATCGATCCGGCGGCGGCCCGGGGACGCGTGATCGTGGCGCATCTGGGGCACGGCGCGAGCCTGTGCGCGCTGGACGCTGGCCGCAGTGTGGCCACGTCGATGGGCTTCAGTACGCTCGACGGTCTGCCGATGGGCACGCGCTGCGGCGCGCTGGATGCCGGCGTTCTGCTGTACTTGCTGCAGCAGGCGGGGCAGTCAGTGGGCGATATCGACGATATGCTTTATAACCGTTCGGGCCTGCTGGGTGTGTCGGGCTTGAGCGACGACATGCGAGCGCTATTGGCCAGCGACACACCGCAAGCGGCCGAAGCGGTTGCGTTGTTCGTTCATCGCTGCGTGTGCGAGATCGGTGCCATGGCGGCAGCGCTCGGCGGTGTCGATGCGCTGGTGTTCACGGGCGGGATCGGCGAGCATGCGGGGCCGATCCGCGACCGAATCCTCGCTGCGCTGGCTTGGCTGGGCGTGGCAATCGATCGCGCCGCGAATGCCGCCGATGCGTTGCGGATCAGCACCCACGACAGTGCGGTGCGCGCCTGGGTGATCCCGACCGACGAGGAACAGCAGATCGCACGTCACTGCGAGCGCCTGATCGCAGCCGACGGCGACGCTTGAGCTGCCGGCGTCGATCAAGCGCTGGCCCGGGCTTCGAGCGACTCGAATAGCGCGCTCAATTCGCTGAATGCGCCCGAGGTACACAGGGCGTCTTCGCGCTCGTGCCGCGCCAGCGGGCGATAGTTGGCGAGTTGATGGTCCAGAATGCGCGCATCGGCATCGGAGGCATCCGACGTGCCGCGGGCCTGTATACGGCGACGCGCGGTTTCCGGCGACACATCCATGTCGAGGATATGAAACGGGCAGCCCGCTTCGTGGGCGACATCGCGCGCGGCCTGTCGTTGATCGCGATCGAGAAAGGTGGCGTCGAGAATGACCGGCCATCCACCGCGCAGCGCCGCCTGTGCGAGTGCGAACAGGCGCTGGTAGGTGGCCGCCGAGGTCTGCGCGTCGTACAGGCCGTGGCCGGGCGCGTCGGCCGGGTGGGTGAGCGGGCAAATCCCGTGCATGCGCTTGCGCTCGATGTCCGAGCGAATGCGGATGTAGCCGAAATGCTCGGCCACGCGTTGCGCCGCCCAGCTCTTGCCGGAACCGGAGACGCCGTGGGTGATGACGAGCCGCGGCCGCTCCATCGACAGTGCATGCCCGGTGTCGAGATAGCGTGGCTGATCGTGATCGGGGCTGTCGCTGGTGAGTCGCGCTACCTTCGCGCGCACCAGCGCGCGATGTACGAGGTAGGGACGCAACACGGCCAGCCCGTCGTAATCGCCGGTGATCTCGAGATAGTGGTTGAGAAACCGATGCCTGGCTTCGGCCAGACCGTGGGCATGCAGATCCATGAGCGTGAACGCCATGTCGTCCATGACGTCGAGCCAGCGCAATGCGGGGTCGAACTCGACGCAGTCGAAGGCCTCCCAGCGCCCGGCCCGGAAGATCAGGTTGGCCAGATGCATGTCGCCATGGCATTCGCGCACGAAACCGTCGGCCCGGCGGTGCGCGAGTTCGGGCGCCGCGTCGGCGAAGGAGTCGCGCAGCCAGGTGTTCAATGACGCGAATGCGGGGTCGGCGGCCGGATCGAGCAGCGCGGCGAGCTCGTCGAGGTTGGCCCGCGCGGCGGCCATGATCGAGTCCGCGCTGCCGTAGCGGGTTTCGGGCGGGCCGGTCGGGGCGTTTTCGTGGTAGCGGGCAATGGTGGCGGCGAGACCGTCCACGGCTTCAGCGGTGATCCGTCCGGCTCGCGCACAGGCGTCGCCCTGGGCTTCCGGGGCGAATCGCGCCATCTGGACCGCATATTCGAGCACCGGCCCGTCACCGCGAAAGCCGGGCCCGTCGTCGCCGTCGCGTATCGCCACGCAGCCGAGATAGAGGTCGGGCGCGAACCGCCGATTCAGCCGAATTTCGGCCTCGCAGCAGGCGCGCCGCCGCGCCAGCGTGCTGTAGTCCACGAACGCCAGTTTCAGTGCCTTCTTGATCTTGTAGACATAGTCGCCGGCCAGCAGCAGTGTCGAAATATGGGTGTCTATGCGCACCACCGTATCCACGGGGTGCGCATAGCATGCCGGCGAGCAGAGGGCATCGATCACCTGCTGCTGTGTCGCGCGGGCGTCGAGGCCGTCATGGTGGTCGAGGCTATCGTCCGTGGTCATGATCGCGATTCCTCCGCGCGTGGATCCTGGGCGTCGTGGCCATTGGTGAGCAGGACGGCGGCGCCTTCGAGCCGCCCGTCTCGCAGCGCGTTCAAGGCCTCGTTCGCCTGCGTCAGGTCATAGGCCGTGGTCGTGGTCTGGATCGGGATCCGGCCCGCGAGTTCGAAGAATTCCTCGCCGTCGCGGCGTGTCAGGTTGGCGACCGAGCGCAGCGTGCGCTCCTCCCAGAGCAGGCGATAGGCGAAGCTCGGGATGTCGCTCATGTGGATGCCGGCGCAGACCACTACGCCGCCCTTGTTGGTCGCGGCGAGCGCGGCGGGTACGAGGGCGCCGACCGGGGCAAAGATCAGCGCGGCGTCGAGTTTTTCGGGCGGCTGTGTTTCCGAGTCGCCGGCCCAGACGGCACCGAGCCCGCGGGCAAAATCCTGGCCCGCGGCGTCGCCCGGGCGGGTAAAGGCATAGACGTTCTGACCATGAAACTGCGCCACCTGGATCGCGATATGGGCCGCCGCGCCGAAGCCGTAGAAGCCGATATTCCGGGCCTTGTCGGCCATACGCCAGGCCCGATAGCCGATCAGCCCGGCGCAGAGCAGCGGCGCAGCGGCCTGGTCGCTGAATACCGCCGGAATGGGGAAGCAGAAGCCGGCGTTGGCGACGACATAATCGGCGTACCCGCCATCGATCTGATAGCCGGTGAAGCGCGCGCGGTCGCAAAGATTCTCCCGCCCGCTCAAACAGAACGTACACTCGCCGCAGGTCCAGCCGAGCCAGGGCACGCCGACACGGGTGCCGATGCCGATGTCGGCCACGCCATCGCCAACAGCCGCGACCGTGCCGACGATTTCGTGTCCGGGCACGAGTGCGGCGGCGGGCTCGGGCAACTCGCCGTCGACGACATGCAGGTCGGTGCGGCAGACCCCGCAGGCATGCACCCGGATCAGCAACTCGCCGGCACCGGGTTCGGGCCGGGCGCGTGCGTGGTCGAGGCGGAGCGGCCGGCCGGGCGCATCGAGAACCATGGCGCGCATATCGCATCCTCCTGGCTGGGTTTCAGGATGGGAGCCCTGTGCTACATGCGAATGACCATACGCCCATCGACCGTGCCGGCGGCAAGGTCGGCGAACACATCGTTGATGCTTTCCAGTCGCGTTTCATGGATATGCGGGCGCACGTGGCCATCCGCCGCGAAGGACAGTGCCTCGGCCATGTCCTTGCGGGTGCCGACGATTGAGCCGCGAATCGTGAGACGCTTGAGCACGACGTCGAAAATCGGCGTGTTGAACTCGCCCGGCGGCAGACCGTTCAGGGCAATGGTGCCGCGCCGCCGGACCAGCGACAAGGCCTGGTTGAAGGCCGGCACCGACACCGCGGTCACCAGCACGCCATGCGCGCCGCCGCCGGTTTCATCGATGACCTGCTCGACGGCCGTGGCCTCGGTGGCATCGACCGCAACATCCGCGCCCAGATCGCGCGCCAGGGCGAGCTTGTCGGCGGTCACGTCGAGCGCGACCACGTGCAGCCCCATCGCCTTGGCGTACTGGATCGCGACATGGCCGAGCCCGCCAACGCCGGAGATGGCCACCCATTCGCCCGGTTTGGCCTCGGTTTCCTTCAGGCCCTTGTAGGTGGTGATGCCGGCGCAGAGAACGGGGGCGATGGAAAGAAAATCGACGTTGTCCGGCAGGCGCGCGACGTAGTCGGCGTGGCCGATGGCGTATTCGGCGAAGCTGCCGTTGACCGTGTAGCCGCTCATGTTCTGGGTTTCGCACAGCGTCTCCCAGCCGGTGATGCAGTGTTCACAGCGTCCGCAGGCGTCGTGCAGCCAGGCAATGCCAACGGCGTCGCCTTCCTTGAGATGCGTCACGCCCGGGCCCACGCGAGCGACGATGCCGGCGCCTTCATGGCCCGGCACGAACGGGGGCGTGGGCTTGACCGGCCAGTCGCCGTTGGCCGCGTGCAGATCGGTATGGCAGATGCCGCTGGCCATGATCTTGACCAGCACCTCGTTCGGGCCGGGTTCCGGAATCGGAATTTCGTCGAGCGTTAGCGGCTGGCCGAAGGTGCGCACCACAGCGGCGTTCATCATCTGCGTCATGTCGTCATCCTCTGGAGAGACAAAATCCGACATCGACGTTATCGCCGTCGCGCCATGGCGCTGTTGATCGAGATCAACGCCGATGCGCGGCGTCGCCCAGTACAGGAACGGGTGAACCGGTTCGTCATCGGCGGCGCGGCCAGCACACCGAACATGATCGCGAGACCGACCGCGGGGCGTTGCCCCTAACGGTCGCCGGGATCCGGCGGCGCCGAACCTACGGGGCAAGGGCCGCGCCCCTGTCGGCCGTTCGGCCAGGGCGGCTTTCGGCGCTGCGACTTCCGGCTTCAGCCGAGCCCGATGATGATCAGCGCCACGATTCCGGCCACCGGCCAGATCAGCTCGTGGTTCGCGCGCACGCAGGCCCAGGAGAAACGCTGGGTGTCGCCACTGCGCCAGGGCGTCAGCCGGGGGAAGAAATTCGGCACGTGGGCCGCGTGTTCATCCACGGCGGGCCCGAACAGCTCGCGTAGCTTGCCGTACTCGCGACGATACTTGCGCGGCATGTAGTGCCTGAAAAACACATACAGCCCCGCGATCCCGGCCATCCAGATGGCGAGCCCCTGATAGTCGTAGGGGTTGCCGGCCGCGATGAACAGGCCGGTCATGACGAGCGCCGAGCCCACGTACGCCGGATTGCGCGTGTGCGCATACGGCCCGGTCGTGATGACGTTCTGGTTCTTGCGCAGATGGCCGAAGGTCCAGATGCGCAACAGCAGCCCGAGACCCACGATCACGCTGCCCAACGCAAACGTTGGCGGCCAGGGCGCGGCGAACAGCAACAGCCCCACCGCGGCGACGTAGGCCAATAGTACCCGCGGCGTCAGCCGGCGCGCCCGCAGACGCGTGATGAGATCGGCGTTCTGCATCGAGTTCTCGTCGGGATAGATTCGATGCGTGCCCTTGCCGGCGCTGCGACGGGGCGACGGGCGTGACGTATCGCGCTTCGCATGGGTCATGACGGTCCTCCCGAGCGTGCTGGGTGCGCAATACTGGGGGGTAATGTGTGCGCGTTCCGTTTATTTTTCGTTTTATTTTCGTAATATTGAGCCGAAACGACTGTGGCGCCGGATACGAATTCCGGCCGACCGCCGTGGCAAGAAGCGCGATGTGGCGAGCGTGAACGGTGCGCTCGGCCGATCCCGGCTGCCATGGATCACGGCCATGGGATGACGCTCGGCTTCGACCTGCGGCGGTCTGTCGCCGCGTGATCGGATACGCTGCGTCGCCGCGCCTTGCGGGATACGCAACGAGGCCTCGACACCCATCGCGCGAACGACACCGTGCCGGCCCTCGCGCGGGATGATGAGATCGCCCCGGCGGTCGACGACCGGGGCGATGGCGCGATCAGGCCAGACGCGTGAGCCAGTCGTATTTGTCCTCGGTGCGGCCGTACTGCAGGTCAAGCAGGGCCTTGCGCAGCCGCTGGGCGACTTCGCCGTTGCCGCGCTCGGGGTCGCCGATGGTGTCTTGTTCGCTCATCAACGCGCCGATGGTCGTGATCACGGCGGCGGTGCCGCAGGCGAAGACCTCGCTGATCTCACCGCTGTTCACCCCCTCACGCCATTCGTCGATGCTGATGGCGCGCTCTTCGGGCTGCAGGCCGATTTCCCTGGCCAGCGTGAGCACCGAATCGCGCGTCACGCCCTCGAGAATGGTGCCGGTCAGGGCGGGCGTGACCAGACGGCCGTCGCGGTAGACGAAGAACAGGTTCATCCCGCCCAGTTCCTCGACCCACTTGTTTTCCGCGGCATCGAGAAACGCGACCTGCTCGCAGCCGTGGTCGATCGCTTCCTGCTGGGCGACCAGCGAGGCGGCGTAATTGCCGCCGCACTTGGCCGCGCCCGTGCCGCCGGGGGCGGCGCGATTGTAATGCGACGACAGCCAGATGGAGATCGGCTTGCCGGCGCCCTTGAAGTAGGACGCGGCAGGCGAGGCGATAACGTAGTAATCCACTTCCGCGGCCGGCTTCACGCCCAGAAAACGGCCGTTCGCGATCATGAACGGCCGGATATAGAGGCTGCATTCCTCGCGTTCGTCGCGCGGGGTGGGCACCCAGGCACTGTCTTGTTGGACAAGGACGCGGATCGATTCGACGAATGTTTGGTCGTCGAGTTCCGGCAGGGCCAGCCGGCGGGCGGACCGGCGAAAGCGTGCCGCGTTGCGCGTTGGGCGAAAGCTCCAGACGGATCCGTCAGCGTGACGATAGGCCTTCAGCCCTTCGAAGATCTCCTGCGCGTAATGCAGCACCGGCGAGGCCGGATCCATCGTCAACGGCCCGTAAGGCCGGAGTTCGGCACCGTGCCAGCCGCTGGCCCCGGTCCAACGGACGTGCGCCATGTGGTCGGTGAAATGCTGCCCGAATCCCGGGTTGTCCAGAATCTCGTCGCGTACATGGGTGACAACCGGCGTCGTCGTCGGGCGGATGCAAAACTCGGGCGTGGACACAGCGTTCGTCTCCGTGGCGTGAAACCGGCGGCCCCAAAGGCCAGCCGCGCATGATAAACGATGAATTCAGCGACAGTCTGCCGCGTATGAGCCGCGCGATCCATGCCAGCTAGGGCGGCTACCCGGGTCGCTGGCGAGCGCCGCAGTATGCCTCATCGGTAGTTGGAACCGATACGGCTGTATGACCTCTGTAGCGGTGCACCTCAGGCCAAAAAAACGATCAAGCAACTGTTGAAACGTTAACTGACATACCCAATCTCCGTTCTGGCGAAGGAGGCTTTCCTGAACAAGCAATAAGGAGGCAATCATGGCTATTCAACGTTATGAACCGTCGACTCTGCTGCAGCAGTTCAATGACGAAATCAACCGGATGTTCTATGGTCAGGCCGACGATGTACCGGCCGTTTCCGGCGGCAACTGGCGCCCGGCCATCGATATCCATGAAAACGAACAGTCGTACGTGATTGACGCCGAATTACCGGGCATCAATCCGAAGGATATTGAGATTACCCTGCGCAACGGCGTGCTGACCTTGAGCGGTGAACGCTCGTATCACTACGACAGCGCGCAGGACAATGAATCGAACGCTGAGTCGGCCTCCCGTCGCGAGCCGGCGCGCTTGGTCGAGCGTCGCTATGGCCGTTTTGTCCGGCGCTTCACGCTGCCCGATACGGCCGACGAAGACGCGATCGACGCACGCGCGGATAACGGCGTATTGAAGATCACGGTGCCCAAAAAAGCCCAGAGCCAGCCGCGTCGCATCGAAGTCGCCTCGGATCAGTAAGCACTGATCGACGACGGGCGGGGCCTCGCGCCCCGCTTTTTGGGCGCACGTTCATCGCGTTTCGCACGTGAGCAGCGCGAACAGGTCGTAGGCCGAGTTTGACCATGTCGTTGGCCGCCGACCCGGCTTGACTAGGGCCTGTCACCTGTCCGGGCCCGTCGTGATCGACAGCCGTTTCGGCTTGGCATGCGACCGTGAGATTGACGCGTAAAGGGTAAGACCAGGCAGCAATGCGGTTTCGGTACCCATATCGGTCTTCCTCGCGCGTGCTGCGCGCCGATTGCGTGTCATTCCGGATATGTCGATGCGAACACGCGCGATAACGTTCTGGGTGGGCAACACAACTCAGCTTCGGCGTGTAATCAGGAAAACAGTAAAACAAATGTTGAAATGAATAATGTCATTCTTATATAGGTAAACGAGAGACAAATACGGCAAACATCAGGAGGTGGAACATGGCACTGGAACGCTATGAACCGCGTAGTCTGCTGGCGCAGTTCAATGATGAGATGAACCGCGTGTTTGGCGATGCAACCGGCACACTGCCAATGGGGTCGCCCCTGTCCGGGGGTGCGTGGCGGCCGGCTGTGGATATTCATGAAAACGACGATGCTTACTTAATCGACGTGGAAGTGCCGGGAATCGATCCCAAGGACGTCGAAATCACTTTGAATAATGACGTGCTGACCTTGAGCGGTGAGCGGGTCGAGCGCTCCGACAATGCCGAGAAGTCGGTTCAACGCGAGGGCGAACGCGCCCCGGCGCGTCATGTCGAACGACGTTACGGGCGTTTCATGCGCCGGTTCACGCTGCCTGAGACAGCTGACGAGGACGCTGTTGAAGCCCGTGCCGAGCACGGTGTACTGCATATAACCGTGCCCAAGAAAGAGCAGAGCCGGCCGCGCCGCATCGAGGTAAAGGACGCGTCGGCGTCGAGCTGATAGCAGCCGGCTATACCCAACACGGGCTACGTCATAGATCACTAATCGTTATCGTCCGCGCCCCGTCGCGGGGGCGCGGACGATTCGTGCCAGGGCACCCCACGCCCGCGCCCGCTGGCGACGCCGGCTTGGGTCAAAGCCTGAGATCGGATACCGCCTCGGCTTGGCCGGGGCACTGGATTGGATGAATTGACTGGAGTTAACAATCAATCATGCAAGAAAAAGATGACTATGTGAGCCGTACCGAAACGTCCCGGCCGCGGCACCCGCGGCGCGATCCGGTGGTCCATCTGGATCCCGCCGAACGCTGGAACGGCCCGCTCGGCGAAGTGGCGTTGTCTGCCTTCGAGCGTGATGGTTTCCTGTGGTTTGAGGGGTTTTTCTCTCCCGACCGCGTTGCGCCGTTCTTCGACGAACTCGCGCAGATGAGCCGTGACGAGAAACTGCTCAATTCGGACGGCGTGATCCGCGACCCGAACAGCGGCGCTATTCGCTCGGTATTTGATATGCACCGCCTTTCACCGCGATTCGACGAGTTGACGCGCGATGCGCGTGTTCTGGGCATGGTGCAGCAGCTGCTCGGTGGTGATGTTTATATCCACCAGTCGCGGATCAACGACAAGTATGGTTTCCAGGGCGCCGGTTTCGACTGGCACTCCGATTTCGAAACCTGGCATGCCGAGGATGGCATGCCGCGTATGCGGGCGATCAGCGCGTCGATCATGCTGACCGATAACAATGAGTTCAATGGCCCGTTGATGCTCATTCCGGGGTCACATCACGAGTTCGTGCCATGCCAGGGCGTGACGCCCGACCAGAACTGGAAGAGCTCGCTCAAGATGCAGGACGTCGGCGTGCCGAGCCAGCAGGACCTCCAGGCGTTGGTTAATCGCGGCGGTATCACCGCGCCGAAAGGACCCGCCGGGTCGCTGTTGTTGTTCGAATGCAATACGTTGCATGCCTCGAATTCGAATATGTCGCCGTGGCCGCGTTCGAACCTGTTCTTCGTCTACAACAGTGTGCATAACCGGCTGGTCGAGCCGTTCGCCGCACCTCGGCCGCGTCCGGCGTTTCTCGCCGATCGCGACAATCCCGAGCCGCTTGAGTTGCACGATCCTTACGCCGAGATGCGCTGACCGGCGCCCTTGGGCATGTCACACAGAGGCCGGCCGCTGTGCCGGCTCTGTCATGGACGACCCTCGACAATCGTCGAGCCAGGCTGGGCGGCGCCGATCTTTTCCGGAGCACGACATTGGCTCGTGTGAAACTGAACGCGGTATGGGCGGGGGCCAGGCCTGGCGTTTTATACCGACCGCCGGCTTCGGCTGCGCCAGCGCATGCGATCCATGACCAGATAGATCGCCGGCGTTGTGTAAATCGTGAGCAGCTGCGAGACGATCAGGCCGCCGATGATCGTGATGCCCAGCGGCCGCCGCAGTTCCGAGCCGGGCCCGGACGCAATCAGTAGCGGTACGGCGCCCAGCACGGCCGCCAGGGTGGTCATCGTGATGGGCCGGAAACGCTCGCGGGCCGCTTCGAAGATGGCTTTTTCCGGTGTCCAGCCACGCTTGCGCTCGCCTTCGAGCGCGAAGTCGACCAGCATGATGCCGTTCTTCTTGACGATGCCGATCAACAGCACGATGCCGATCACTGGCATGAGCGAGAGTTCGGTGCCGGTCAGGTATAGCGCAAGCATGGCTCCCAGGCCGGCCGATGGCAGGGTCGAGAGGATGGTCAGCGGATGAATCAGGCTCTCGTAGAGAATACCCAGCACGAGATAGACCGAGATTAACGCGGCACCGATCAGCAGCAGCTCGTGGCCGGCGCTGGCCGGATTGCTGCTGCCGAGATCGACGTGGATGTCGGGCGGGGCGTGCAGTGCGCCCATCGCGGTCTGGATCGCGCTCCGGGCCACGCCCATGGTGGCCCCGGGCGCGAGGTTGTAGCTGAAAGTCACCGATGGGTACTGGCCATCGTGGTGTACCGATAACGGGGCCGTGCCGATACGCAATGTCGTGACCGCCGACAGCGGCACCTGGCTGCCGTCTTCGGCGGTCACGTAGATACGATGGACATCGGCCACTTCACGCTGCAGATCGGGCGTAATGCCGAGGACCACCTTGTATTGATTGCTCTCGGTATAGATGGTCGAGATCTGGCGCTGCGAAAAGGCGTCGTTGAGTGCGGAGTCGATGGCCGTGGCGCTGACATGCAGGCGCGCTGCGGCCGTGCGATCGATCTGCAGATTGACCTGCGGGCCGCCTTCGTCTCGGTCGGTCGACACGTCGGCCAACTGCGGGATCTGGCGCAGTCGGGCCAGCACCCGGGGCGTCCATGTCGATAGCAGGTTGAGATCCGGGCTCCAGAGGGTGAACTGATAATTGCCCTTGTCGCTGTGATGCACGCCCGTGGGCAGCGCCTGGATCGCACTGAGGAAGGTGCGGGCGTCCTTGACCTGGCCCAGCTTCGGCCGCAGGCGGGCGATGATCTGCTGCGCCGTGGCCGTGCGTTCATCTGTTGGTTTCAGGGCCACGAACAAGCGTGCCTGGTTGGCGCCGCCGCGGCCTGACGACCCAACACTGTCGCCGACATGCGCCACCGCCGGGTCCGAAAGCACGATATTGCGCACGCGTTTTTCGATCGCCACCATGCGGTCGAAGGAGGCATCCGGCGCGCCCTGGGTGATGCCGATCAGCAGATCGGCGTCGCCGGCCGGAATGAAGCTCTTGGGCAGATGCATGAACAATGTCCCCATCAGCACCAGGGCCAGCCCGGTGACCCCCATCATCAGCCAGCGCTGGTTGATGACATGCCGCAGGCTGGCGCTGTAGACGCCGTTGAGCCAGCTCAGAGCGGGTTCGAGCAGGCGATCGAGCCGGGTTTCGCTGAGCTTCGGTGCACGCCGGATGAAGCGGCTGCAGATCATCGGCGTGACGGTCAGCGAAACCAGCGCCGAGACCGCAATGGCGAACACCAGGGTCAGCGAGAATTCACGCAGCAGCCGCCCCGGGATGCCGCTCATCAGCACCAGCGGGCTGAAGGCCGCGATCAACGACAGGCTGATCGAGACCACGGTGAAACCGATCTGCTTGGCGCCGGCGAACGCCGCACGCAGCGGGCGCATGCCGGCTTCGAGATTGCGGTAGACGTTCTCGATCATCACGATCGCATCGTCCACCACGAAGCCGACCGAAATGGTCAGCGCCATCAGCGACAGATTGTCCAGCGAGAAGCCGCATAGCCACATCAGTACGGCCGTACCGGCCAGCGACAGCGGCACGGTGATGCCGGCGGCGATGGTCGGCACGCCGCGGCGCAGGAACAGCAGCACCACCAGCATGACCAGCGCGATGCTGGCCATGAGGGTGAACTGCAGATCGTCGACGCTGGCGTGGATGGTGGTGGTGCGGTCGGAGAAGGTGGCGATCTTCACCCCGCTCGGCACCCAGCGATCGAGCGTCGGCAGCATCGCCTTGATGCGGTCCACCGTGGCGACCACATTGGCGCCGCTGGATTGATGGATGATCAGCAGGACCGCGGGCTTGCCGTCGTAGGAGCCCGTCTGCAGGCGGTCGCGGGTGCCGGCCGATACGTGCGCCACATCGGATAATGGCACCAGCGTGCCGTCGGCCTTCTTGATCGGTATCGCGCGATAGTCGTCCACCGAGCGCAGGGCGCCGTTGGTGGCGATGCTCAAACGACGTCCCGGGCCGTCGAAACTGCCCAGCGGGCTGTCGACGTTGGCGTTGACGATCGCCTGGCGCACCACATCGAGGCCCACGCCCATATCGGCGAGCTTGCCGGGCTGCATGGCCACGCGCACGGCCGGCTGCTCGGCGCCGGTTACCGAGACATCGGATACGCCCTGTACCTGGGCAATGCGTTGGGCGATCACGGTGTCGGCGAAGTCGTAGAGATCGCTCGGCGGCATCGTCTTCGAGGTGAGTGCGAGGATGAGGATGGGAAAGGCCGAGGGATTGATCTTGCGCAGATGCGGTGTGCGCGACAGATTGCCCGGCAGATCAGCCTGGGCCGCGTTGATCGCCGACTGCACATCCTGCGCGGCACCGTCGACGCTGCGGCTCAGCGCGAACTGGATCATGATGTTGGTGGAACCGAGCGTGCTCGTGGAGCTCAGCGCGGTGACGCCGGGAATGGCGCCGAGCCGTCGTTCCAGCGGGGCGGCAACCGTGGCCGCCACGGTCTCGGGACTCGCGCCCGGCAGGCTGGCGGACACCGTGATGATCGGCAGATCCACCGATGGCAGGCTCGCCACCGGCAGGTAGAGATAGCTCACCGTACCGAGTAGCAGCAGGCCGAAGGCCAGCAGAAAAGTGCCGATCGGGTGCCGTATGGACGGAGCCGAAATATTCATCGCGCGGTCGGTGTCGGTCAGCGAGTCGGCGGCGCCAGGCCGCGACCGCGTTGCTCATGGTTGCCCAGATAACGCCCGACGCGCGAGCGCGCGAGCCGATCCTTGACGCCGTCCATGTACAGATAAATGACCGGTGTCGTATAGAGCGTCATCACCTGCGACAACAGCAGTCCGCCGATGATGGTCACGCCCAGTGGCACCCGCAGTTCCGAGCCCACGTTGTGCGCCAGCGCCAGGGGCAGGGCGCCGAGCAGGGCGGCCAGCGTGGTCATCATGATCGGCCGGAAGCGGCGCAGGGCGGCCTCGAATATCGCCGCTTCCGGCGCCAGCCCGCGTTCGCGTTCGGCATCGAGCGCGAAGTCGATCATCATGATCGCGTTCTTCTTGACGATGCCCATCAACAGGATGATGCCGATCAGCGCCACCACGGACAGGTCGTAACCGAGCAGGGACAGCGCCAGCAGGGCGCCGACGCCGGCCGAGGGCAGGGTGGTGAGGATCGTGAACGGATGGATGAAGCTCTCGTAGAGCACGCCGAGCACGATGTAGATGACGATGATCGCCGCGAGAATCAGCCAGGGTTCGACCGCCAGCGACTTTGCGAACTCGGCGGCGCTGCCAACGAACGTCCCCTGGATCGCGGCCGGCATACCGATCGATTGCTCGGTGTCCTGGATGGCGTTGATCGCTTCGCCGAGCGAGGTGCCCGGCGCCAGATCGAAGTTCAGTGTCGCCGCCGGAAACTGTTCCTCATGCTGGATGGCCAGCGGTGCGGTGACCAGATGCGTTTTGGCCACGGCGCGCAGCGGGACCTGGGTGCCGTTGCTGGTGGGCACGTACAGATCCGACAGCACCGAGGGGTCGGACCGGTAACGCGGCGCCGCCTCGAGAACCACGCGATACTGGTTGGCCTGGCCGAAGATGGTCGAGATCTGACGCTGGCCGAAGGCGTCGTAGAGCGTGTCGTTGATCGACTGCATGGTCACGCCCAGCCGTCCGGCCGCATTGCGGTCCACATCGATCTGCACGCGCTCACCGACGTTGTCGATGTCCGACGAGACATGGCGGACCCGCGCCACGCGCTGCAGCGCCGTGGTGAGACGGTGCGACCACTCGGTCAAGCGGCCGGCGTCGCTGTCGGTCAGCACATACTGGTATTGCGTCGGCCCGCTCGTGGTGGCGATCTGAATGCTCTGTACCGCCTTGAACACCACATTGACGCCCGGGATGTTCGCCACGCGCCGGTTGAGGTCGTCGATCGTGGTGTCGATAGCATCACCGCGATCCGCCTGCGGCTTGAGCACGATCGACATACTGCCGGTGTTGGGCGTGGCGTTGCTCGAACTCACGCCGACCGTCGAGGTCACCGCGGCGACATCGGGGTCGCGCCGCACCGCGGCATCGACCTGGGCCTGGACCTTTTGCATGGCATCGAACGATACCGACGGGTCGGCACGGGTCTGAGCGGTCAGCAGGCCGGTGTCCTCCTGCGGCAGGAAGCCCTTCGGCACGAGAATGTAGAGCAGTATCGTCAGCGCCAGCGTGGCGATGGTCACCCATAGCGTCGCCGCCCGGTGCGCCAGCACCCAGCGCAGGCTGCGCTGGTAGCCATCGGTCAGGCGGGTCACGGCGCGGTCGGCCGCGCGCGCCAGGCGGCCGGGCTCGCGTGTTTTCGTCGACAGCAGCCGGGCGCACATCATCGGCGTCAGCGTCAGCGACACGACGGCCGAGACCAGGACCGATACTGACAACGTCAGCGCGAACTCGCGGAACAGGCGTCCGACGATCCCGGGCATCAGCAACAGCGGGATGAACACGGCGATCAGCGACAACGTCAGCGAGATCACGGTAAAGGCGATTTCGCTCGAGCCCTTGTAGGCGGCCTGCATCGGCGACTCGCCCGCCTCCAGATGACGCACGATGTTTTCGATCATCACGATGGCGTCATCGACCACGAAGCCGGTGGCGATGGTCAGTGCCATCAATGAGAGATTGTCGAGCGAAAAGCCCGCGAACCACATCACCCCGAAGGTGGCGATCAGCGACAGGGGCAGGGCGACGCCGGCGATGAGCGTGGCGCTCACGCTGCGCAGAAACAGCAGCACCACCATCACCACGAGGGCCACGGACAGCAGCAGGGTGAACTGGACGTCGTGCACCGAGGCACGGATCGTGCCCGTGCGGTCGGACACGATCTGCATGCTCACGCCGCTGGGCACGGCTGAGCGCAGCGCCGGCAGCCGCGACTTGAGCGCATCGACGGTCTGGACGACGTTGGCGCCCGGCTGACGCTGTACATCGAGCACCACCGCCGGCGTGCCGTTGAAGCTGGCCGCGACCTTGTTGTTCTCGACGCCCGAGACGACCGTCGCGACGTTGTCCAGGCGCACCGGCGCGCCGTTCTTGTAGGCGACGATGACGTTGCGATAGGCCGCGGCATCGGCGAGCTGATCGTTGGCGCCGATGGTGTACGCCTTGACCGCGCCCGAGAGCGAGCCCTTGGGCTGGTTGGTGTTGGCCGCGGAGATCGCGCTGCGCAGGGTCTCCAGCCCGAGCCCGTAGGAGGCCAGTTGCGGCAGATTGGCCTGGATGCGCACCGCCGGGCGGATGCCGCCCTCGACAGTGACGTGGCCGACCCCGCTGACCTCGCTCAGCCGCTGGGCGAGCAGTGTATCGGCGACATCACTGAGGCGTTCGATCGGCAGGTTCCTGGAGGTCAGCGCGATCGTCAGGATCGGGGTGTCGGCCGGATTGACCTTCGAGTAGCTCGGCGGATAGGGCAGGTTGTTCGGCAGATTGCCGTCGGCCTCATTGATGGCATCCTGCACGTCCTGCGACGCAGCATCGATGTCGCGCCCGAGCACGAATTGCAGCGTGATCTCGCTGCGCCCCATGGAACTGGTCGACGTCATGTTGGCCAGGCCCTGAATCTGGCCGAGCTGGTGCTCCAGCGGCGCCGTGAGCAGACGCGAGACGGTATCGGCGCTGGCGCCTGGCAGGCGCGTGGTCACCTGAATGGTCGGGAAATCGACCTGCGGCAGCGACGAGATCGGCAGAAAACGATAGCCGAGAATGCCCGACAGCAGCACCGCCAGCGCCAGCAGCGACGTCGCAATCGGCCGGCTGATGAACGCGTCGGAGACGCGCATCAGGGCTTCGCCTTGCCTTTATGCCGGCTGGGCGCGGCATCGTCGTGCTCGCTATTGTCGTCAGCGCGACCGGATTCCGCCTTGTGGCCGCGCTCCTGCGCGGCTTGGGCCGAAGGCGAATGGGATTGCGCGGCGCCAGCGTCGACCTTGATCTTGGCCCCGTCGGAAAGCTGGCCGAAGCCGGCGGTAATCACGGCCTCGCCGGGTTGCACGCCCTGGGCGATCACGGCCCGGGTTTCGTTCTGCTGGGTGACGGTCACCGAATGCATCTCGGCCTTGTCGTTCTTGCCGACTTCATAAACGAAGGCGCCGTTCGGGCCTTGCTGTACGGCGGCGACCGGAACCACGGTCGCATTGTCCAGCGTGCCCACCTGCAGGCGGACATTGACGAATTGTCCGGGCCAGAGTTGCTGGTTCGCGTTGGGCAATACGGCCTTGAGCTTGATCGTGCCGGTGGTGGTGTCGACCTGGTTGTTGATCACTTCCAGGTGCCCGGTATCCAGCACCTTGTCGCCGTCGGCGCCGAGTACCCGCACAGTCAGCGGCCCGTTGTCGGCGGCCGCCCGGACCTTGACTACGTCGTCCGAGGGCAGGGTGAACACCGCAGCTATCGGCTGCAGCTGGGTAATGACGACGATATCGGTGCTGCTGGCGGACACGATATTGCCTTGATCGACCATGCGGATCCCGGTGCGCCCGGTGATAGGGGCCACCACCGAGGTATAGCCGAGCGTGGCCCGCGCGCTGTCGACCGCGGCCTGGTCCGATTGCACCTGGGCGACGTCCTGGCGCACCGTGGCGCGCGCCTGGTCGGCCTGCTGTTTCGACACGTAATTGGTTTTCGCCAGCTTGGCGTAGCGTTTGAGATCCAGCCGCGCGTTGGCCAGCGCGGCCCGATCCATGGCGAGTTTCGCCTTGGCTTGTTCGAGATCCGCCTTGTAGGTCGTCGGATCGATCTTGGCGACCACGTCGCCCTTGTCGACTTCCTGACCTTCCTTGAAATTCAGACTCAAGAGCTTGCCCCCGACCTGTGGTTGCACGGTAACCGTCTGATACGCCTGAATCGTGCCCACGCCGTTGAGGATCACCGGCACGTTTTGCGTGACGGCCTTGGCCGTCAGCACAGGCACGGCGCCCGCGCCACCGCCGAACCGCCCGTGCCCGCGCGCCGATTTGCCGTGATACGCCGACAGGGCGAACCAGATCAGTCCGGCCAACGCGGCCAGCATGAGCAGGCCGACGAACACACGTTTTCTAGTCATCGTCTTTCCTTGCAGGCGGCACGTCGCTCAGAGCCGCGGCATTTCCGCATAGCTTTTCGATTGCTTGGCGGTTTTTTGATCCCAGCCGCCGCCGAGCGCCTGATACAGACTGACGGTGGCGTTGAGCCGGGCCTGACGGGTCTGGGCCAGCGCGTCGCGTGCGTTGAACAGCGTCTTTTCGGTATTGAGCACCGTGGTGACGTCGGTGATGCCTTGCTTCAGCCGCGCGCGTGAAATATCCAGCGCGCGCTTGGCCAGCTTGACCGCCTGTTGCTGGCGTTTTTCCTGTTCGGTGGTCTGGCGAATGTCGGTCAAGGCGTTGTCCACATCCTCGAAGGCGCTGAGCACATCGCTTTGGTAATTGGCCAGCAATTCGTCATAGCGGCCGCGGCTGACGGCGAGCTGTCCGCGCAGTTGACCGCCCTGGAAGATCGGCTGGGTAATGTTGCCCGCCAGCGAATAGAATTCGTTGAGCGGGTTGAATAGCCCGTTCAGGGTCGCGTTTTGCCAACCGCCCTGGGCGCTCAGATCGAATGTCGGGAACAGGGCGGCCTTGGACGACGACACATCCGAGCGTGCGGCGGCGAGCTGGGCGCGTGCATGGGCGATATCCGGCCGGCGCGTCAGCAGGGTGGAGGGCAGCCCGGCGTCGATCGAGGGCACGTTGATTTTCGACGGCGTCGTGATGGCCAGATCGAGCTGCGCCGGCGCTTCGCCGAGCAGAACCGCCAGCGCGTTGATGTTCTGCTGCAGCTGCTGCCGGATCGGCGGAATCGCGGCCCGCTGGTTGGCGACCTGCGTCTGTTGCTGGGCCACGTCGAGCGCCGTGCCGATACCGACCTGGAGCTGTGCCTGCAAAGCCTTGAGCAGATCGCGCGCCACGCCGAGGTTGTGCTGCGCGATGCGTAGCCGATCCTTGAGCGTGACGATGGTGAAGTAAGTGGTGGCAACGCTCGATTCGACACTCAGCGCCACCGTCGCCTTGTCATAGCGGCTGGCCAGCGCGGACTGGCGCGCCGAGTTCAGAGCACTGCGGTTCTTGCCCCAGAAGTCGAGCTCGTAACTGGCACTCAGGGCGGCCTGATAGTTGGTGCGTGTCGTCGATCCGGACGACAACACGCTGGTCGTACCGCCGTTGCCGTTGGGTAACGCATACGAACTGCTTTGCGAGCCCGCGCCCTGATAGCTGCGTGTGACCGAGCCCTTCGCGTTCAGGGTCGGGAACAGCGGCGCGCCGGAGACACGGATCTGTGCATCCGCCTGGGCGACCCGGGCAGCGGCCGCAGCGATGTTGTAATTCGCGGAGCGCGCCCGCGACATGAGCCGGTTCAGTTCCGGCGAGCCGAAATTCCGCCACCAGTTTGGCGACGGCCACACCGGGCCCTTGCCCGCGGCTCCGCCGTTATTCGAGCCGCGATATTGTGCCGGGGCGATCGATTTCGGCGCCGGCACGTTCGGCGGCAGAACGCAGCCGGCCAGCGCCAGCAGCATGACCCCGGTCATGGGGCGGCGCGTATGCCTGTGCCAGGCACGCAGGAGGGCAGCGACCGCCTCGCAATGACGCCGGTCTGATAAAGCGAAAGTCATGGGGGGATATTACAGCGCCCGACATGGCGCGCCGTTGTCAGCGGGCCGCGAGTTTGTCGCAGAGTATGTCGAATACCCTGGCTGACATAAAACGATACAAAGGGGGCGATGAAATAGCCGCGGCCGTTGGATAGGGGCGAAAGAGCCCGCTGAGGGGGCCCACCCGGCGTCTGGCCAAGGCCCCGCCCGCGGGCCTGTTTGCTCTGGATACCGCGTTTGGCGCCCCAGCGCCTGGGTGCGCGCTTTGAATGCGCGCGAGGGTTGACCGAGATCAAGCGGCCCGCGGGCTACCTGGCGCATGGTCGGGATTCAGGAGTGAGGTCGCTTGATCGAAGTTACAGGAGATGACCATGGACCTGATGACGTGGAACCCGTTGCGCGAAATTGACGACATGTTCAGGCGCGGCGATGCGCGAGCGCTTGACCGGAACGACTGGATGCCGGCCGTCGATATTCGAGAGAAGAAAAAGGAATATGTGATTCGCGCCGAACTGCCAGGGGTTAATCGAGATGATATTCACCTGACGGTGGACAAGGGCATTATGAAACTGTCCGGCGAAAGACGTTGGGAGCATGAGGAGAAGGACGAAAAGCAGCATCGACGCGAAAGCTTCTATGGCCAGTTCGCTCGCAGTTTCAGTCTTCCCGGGAACGCGGATGCACAAAACATCCAGGCAAAGTACCGCGACGGCCTGGTTGAGATTCGGCTTCCGAAGACCGCTGAAAGCGCTGTCGAAAAAACAGAGGTCGTAATCGAGTAATCGCGCCCGCAGATTGCGGCTTGGCGGCACGTTGTCGCAGTTCAGTTGTGGCTTGTTGCTATTTCAGGCGAGATCGTGCCGCCGTCCTTTTCCCACTGGACGAGGCGCCGCGAGCGCGGCGTCATGAGTCTCCACGAACGTGCGGCTGCGCCGGATTGCGGCATGTCGCCGTTGTCCGGCGCCGGGCAGGATGACTCGGCGCTAACGCGCCTCGCCCTTCGGGCCGGTGGCGCTACGCGCCCCCGTTCGGCCTCGCGCTGCGAGGCCGTCGAACCTGGCTTGTTATTTGTCGCAGGTTCGAATGGGCTTCGTTTGAGCATAAAAAACCCGCACATCTGGCGGGTTTTCTATGTCTGGTGCGCCCGGCAGGATTGTTCGCGGCTGCGCCGCTCACCCTTCGGGCCCGTGTCGCTACGCGACCCGGTTCGAGCGCGCTGGCGCGCGCTCGTCGTACCTGACTTGTTATCTGTCGCAGGTTCGAATGGGCTTCGTTCTGGCCATGAAAAAACGCGTGCTCGCGGGTTCTTAATTATTTGGTGCGCCCGGCAGGATTACTCGGCGCTAACGCGCCTCGCCCTTCGGGCCGGTGGCGCTGCGCGCCCCCGTTCGGCCTCGCGCTGCGAGGCCGTCGAACCTGGCTTGTTATTTGTCGCAGGTTCGAATGGTCTTCGTTTGAGCATAAAAAAAACCGCACATCTGGCGGGTTTTCTATGTCTGGTGCGCCCGGCAGGATTATTCGCGGCTGCGCCGCTCACCCTTCGGGCCCGTGTCGCTACGCGACCCGGTTCGAGCGCGCTGGCGCGCGCTCGTCGTACCTGACTTGTTATCTGTCGCAGGTTCGAATGGGCTTCGTTCTGGCCATAAAAAAACGCGTGCTCGCGGGTTCTTAATTATTTGGTGCGCCCGGCAGGATTCGAACCTGCGACACCCGGCTTCGAAGGCCGGTGCTCTATCCAGCTGAGCTACGGGCGCTTGCCTTCTATTGTAAAAGACCCGGACATGATCTTCATACTCGTGCCTCGTAACCCCACGACGCGAAGGGCTGGCGATAAGGCGGCGGCTGATTCCGTCGCGGCGCGCGCGCCGAGCTATCTGGCTCCTCATGTGCTTTCATGGGACAACGGGTGCGCCAGCGTGTCTGTTTGCCCTTGGCCGTTATGCGACGAATGTCTCGGCGGGGCGCCGGCTTGTTAGATCCAGTCGGCCCCGGGATGCGTACGGTCGGATGTGGGCCATCGCATTTCGTCACGGCGTTCGATCGGCATCGCCACACCGTTTTTCTGAGGAGTAGTCCATGAATCGTCGATATCTCGCGATCGTGCTGGTTGCCGGCACGCTTGCTTTGCCGTCGCTGGCCTGTGCCAATGCATTCGATAATATCAAGCAGAGTGCATCGGGAATGATGAATTCCGCGAATGCCACGCAGAGCGGGAATATTGCCGGTTCGGCGACACTGTTGCGCGAGCTTGGCACCGGCTCGTTCAATCTGGCCAGTATGCAGAACGTGGCCGGGGTGCTGGGTTATTGCCAGAAGCACGGCTATACGCAGAGCGCGACGGAGCAGGTCAAGAATCGGCTGCTAAGCAAGCTGGGGGGCCAGAGCAAGGCTGCACAGAGCCCAGAGTATCAACAGGGTTTATCCGGCCTGCTTCAGGGCGGGCAGGGCAATCAATTCAACGTGGCCAACCTGAAGGATCGGATCGGCACCCGCGTGTGCGGTGCGGTGGCCAAACAGGCCCTTTCATCGTTCCTGGGCAAGTAAGCACACGGCCGTTCGGCAGAGGCAGATGTCGCAGTAACCATCAGCGCGACGAACAGCCCCGAACGGCCCGCGGCCGAGCCGCCCTGCATGACGCGAGCGTCAGCCAGGACAGTAATGAAACCTGTCACGCCGGCGGTCTTCCCGGCTGGCGTCCGGCCGTGGCCGGCGGGCGCCCGCAGGGTGCGACGCGCGGTCAGAAGGGCCAGTGAGGGGCCCAGGCCATGACCAGCAGGGTCGCGCCCGCCATCAAGGCTGTCGCATAGGGACGTCGATAGTCGAACAGCTTGAGCGCCGTGCCGAACGAGCGCTTGAGGCGCGCCCCTTCCAGGTCGATGCTGAAGCACTCATCCAGCAGTAGATGAATCAGCATGCCCGCGGCCACCGCCATGCCGTGGCTCCACGCCAGTCGCGCAGGCTGCCCGAAGCAGCGATAACTCACGGTTGTGGTGGAGAACAGGACCGCGGTGACTGCCAGCAGTGAATGCCAACTGGCTCGATGGCGCGTCAGCGCCCTGAACACGACCGCGACCACATCGCGAATTCCGACATACAGCGCCAGGGCGAGACAGGTCGCCCCCAGAATCGAAAGGCAAGGTCGCGCGAGCGCCAGCGCCGACAGGGCCGCGGTAATCGCCAGGACGGTGAAGATCAGCCGGGTCGACCGGGACTTGTCGGCATCGATGTCCGGCATGATGCCGCCCAGGGCCACAAGAAGCACGATCGCCGGGGCCTGGGTCAACGGCCATAGTTGTGCTGACAAGCCTGAGGCCGCGATGGCCGCACCCGCTGACGCCGCGACACCGATATGGGTAGTGAAATTAGCCACGGGATGACGGTCATGTACAAACATCCAGTTTATTGCGATAAAAGTGCTGACGCAATAAGTGCTTAGCGCGGGTCGGGCCGCTCGGGTCGCCGTGTTTCCTGCCTTCGCCGCGTCGTCATGCCCGGGTGGTAACCGGCCGTGTCGGCGCGCGCCGGAACACGCGCCGATCGATCGCCGGCGCCGTGCGGGACCGCCACGCCAGCGTTTGTGACAGTGTCGTGAAAAAACTTGTTGACACTTATCGACGAAGGTCTAGAATGCGCCCTCTCGCAACGCAGCAAGCCTTTTGGACGGTGCCACGGCGCCGGGGTTGAACGCGAAGCGGGCCAGTTTTCCGGGACGTCTTTTAGAAGGTGGATCGGCAGGCTGGGGCAGCGAATCGAAGAAAAAAGCATTTGCTTGATTCGGTTGATTTGTTGCAGACTGGAAGGCCGCCTTGGGGCGGTGCTGAAAGTCGGTCAACGACGATTTCGAATGATTCGAAAAAGGAGTTGACAGGGTGTTGGAACGGCGTAGAATACGCGCTCTTGCAACGCTTCAGGCACCGATTAAGCGAATCGCTTGATCGGAGCAGATGGCAGATCTTTAACAACTTGTAAGTGACTTGTGTGGGTGCTCCTGTGGGGTGGCGTTAAGCCAAGCCCTATAGAGCATCCAAAGCATAAAGCTTGGGATGACTCGCACGATTGGATCAATCGTGCACCAGTTGAGAAGTAATTAAACTGGAGAGTTTGATCCTGGCTCAGATTGAACGCTGGCGGCAGGCCTAACACATGCAAGTCGAGCGGTAGCAGGAGGTGCTTGCACCTTGCTGACGAGCGGCGGACGGGTGAGTAAAGCGTAGATATCTGCCTTTTAGTGGAGGACAACCTGGGGAAACTCAGGCTAATACTGCATAATCTCTACGGAGCAAAGCGGGGCTCTTCTACCCTCGCGCTAAAAGATGAGTCTACGTCTGATTAGCTAGTTGGTGGGGTAACGGCCTACCAAGGCGACGATCAGTAGCTGGTCTGAGAGGATGATCAGCCACACCGGGACTGAGACACGGCCCGGACTCCTACGGGAGGCAGCAGTGGGGAATATTGGACAATGGGCGCAAGCCTGATCCAGCCATGCCGCGTGTGTGAAGAAGGCCCTAGGGTTGTAAAGCACTTTAAGCAGGAAAGAAAAGCGCCGGTTTAATACACCGAGCGTATTGACGGTACCTGCAGAATAAGCACCGGCTAACTCCGTGCCAGCAGCCGCGGTAATACGGAGGGTGCGAGCGTTAATCGGAATTACTGGGCGTAAAGCGAGTGCAGGCGGTCGCGTGTGTCGGGTGTGAAAGCCCAGGGCTCAACCTTGGAATTGCACTCGAAACTGCGTGACTAGAATATGGTAGAGGAAGACGGAATTCCACGTGTAGCGGTGAAATGCGTAGATATGTGGA